>NZ_JANFZX010000061.1:0-16356 GCF_024461615.1 Anaerotruncus sp. DFI.9.16 | reverse complement strand
AGGGGCGCGAACAAATGCTCTCCCGCCCGCTGGGAGGAAAAGCCTAAGGGGTCGCTGTCGGTCGACTACCGACAAGCTCCGCCGCTCGACGAGCGAAAATCTAAATCGTGGTCGTCACATCGACGTTCGTGCGCGCGATCACGACGGGCACGCCCTCCCCGACGGCGGCGCGGACGAGCCCCGCGAGGTAGTCTAGAACGATCGTTTCGGTGCCGAAATGCCCCGCGTCGAGCAGGGTGATTCCGCGATGGACCGCATCGAGCATCACGTCGTGCTTAACGTCGCCGGTGACATACGCCTGACAGCCCGCGGCGGCGGCCGCCTCAAGCATGTTTCCGCCCGAGCCGCCGCACACCGCCACCCGCTCGATTGCGCGGCCGCCGTCGCAGTAGCGCACCGCCTGGAGGTCGAGCATCCGCTTGACGTAGTAGGCGAATTCCGGCGGGGTCATGCCGCGCGCGAGGGCCCCCACGCGGCCGATGCCCTCGCCGGGGCAGGTCTCCTCAAGCGGCGCGGTGTCCGCAAGCTCGAGCCGCGCGGCAAGGATGTCGTTGACGCCGCCCCTGGCGATGTCGAGGTTGGTGTGGGCGCTGACGACCGACAGCCCCGCCCGGACAAGCCGCCAGACGAGGGTGTCGGCGGTGACCCGCTTCATGGGGTGGAAGATCACCGGATGATGGGTCACGATGAGGTTCGCGCCGCGCGAGACGGCCTCGTCGATCACATTGTCGGTCACGTCGAGCGCGACGAGCACGCCCTTTACCTGCTCGTCCGGGTCCCCGACGAGCAGCCCGGGGTTGTCAAAATCCATCGCTAGCGAAAAGGGGGCCGCCGCGTCGATGGCGTTATAGACGTCCTTTACGTTCATGCCGTGCACCTGCTTTCCAGTTCTTTTAAGAGCGCCCGCAGTTCCTCGTATTCCGCTCCGGGGCTGGCGGCGCGTCCCAGCCCCTCCACCCGCTCGCGGATCAGCCGCGCCGTCTTGGCAAGGTACCGCCGCGCGGCGGGCGACGGGTCGTCGAGCAGCGTTCCGCAGTACGCCTCGGCGGGCGTGAGCGTCCGCGCCCGGCCGGTGTAGGCGGCCTGCATGACCGCGTAGGGGAAGTTTCCCGACACCACCGCCTCCTCCCGCAGGATGTCAAAGCCGTTCTCCGCGAGGCTGCGGCGCAGCCGCTCGGATTTGGTCATCGGCTGGAGCACGAAGCGCAGCGCCGGGTCGCGGGTCCAGGAGGCTTTGCCGATAATCTCCCAGATGAGGTCGCCCCCCATCCCCGCGATCACGATGTCGTCCGCCCCGCCCGCCGAAAGCCCGTCGAGTCCCGCGCACAGAATCAGTTTCACCCGGTCGGCGACGCCGTATTCGGACAAAGTGAAAGCCGCCTTTTCCAGCGGCTTCCGGTTGATGTCGCAGGCGCAGCCCGCGGAAATCTTTTTCTGCGCGGCAAGCCAGGCGACCAGATATCCGTGGTCGCAGCCAATATCCGCGCAGCGCGCCCCCTCCCGCACCATCGAGGCGATGGTCAGGAGCCGCGCGTCCAGCTTGGGCAGGCGTTCCATCAGGCCAGCACGTTCTTGGCGTCGGTGGCGTTGAGCTTGCGGAGCAGCGCGTCGCAGTCGACCCCGTGCACCATGCATGCCTCCGCGATCGTCTCCCCGCGCGAGGAGGGGCAGCCCAGGCAGTGCATCCCCATCTCAAGGAAATATTTCGCGAGGGACATGTCGTTGTCCAGCGCCTCGCCGATCAGCGTATCCTTCGTATAGATCATTTTACAAACCTCCGTTTTGGGAATCCGATTTTTGGCCGCGGGTTCCTTGCGGTTATTATAACACCTTTTTTGCGCCGCGAACAGGGGAAATCCAACTTTTCAGGGCATGAAAACGGCCGCCGTTATAAAACGGCGGCCGGAAGATGCAAACAGATTACTGCTGCTCCTTCATCTTGGCAAAGCACTCGGAGCAGTAGACCGGACGGTCCTCACGGGGCTGGAAGGGAACCTTCGCCTCGCCGCCGCAGGAAGCGCAGGTGGCGGTGAACATCTCTCTCTGGGGGCGCGCATTGTTCTTGCGGGCGTCGCGGCAAGCCTTGCAGCGCTGGGGCTCGTTGACAAAGCCTCTCTCAGCGTAGAACTCCTGCTCTCCCGCTGTGAAGACGAACTCGGCTCCGCACTCTTTGCATGTCAGTGTTTTGTCAGTGTACATTTTGGTTACCTCGCTTAAAATTTGATTTACCCGCTGGAACTGCGTGGACCGAGATTGAAAACCAAGCTCTGCCAATGGCGCCAAAGGGTAGTTATTATGCAATCCCTCTCGGGACTGTCACAAAATGGATCGCGTGCGTTTTCACTGGAAAACGCTCCGCAGCTTTCGCCGCACTCTCTGCAAGGCGTTGTCAACAGCTTTCGAGGATGAACCGAGTTCGCGGGACATCTCGTCGTAAGAGTAGGAGCTGAGGTACAATCTTAAAACCTGCCGTTCAAATGGGGACAAAAGGGTGGCTATCTGCCGGTTGCGCGCGTTTGTTTCCTCGCTCGCGATCAGCAGCTGTTCGGGGTCGTCTCCGGGAGACGCGAGCGCCTCCTCCGGCACGTCCTCGCCCAGCGAAAGATAGCTGCGCATCGGCGCGTTCTTGTCGCGCATATGCGCCGTCACGGTGCTGATGAGCTTGTTGTTCACGCACACCGCGGCAAACGTTTTGAAGCGCCCGGGGGCGTCCTCGCGGTAGTTGCGCACCGCCTTGAGCAGCGCGATCATGCCCTCCTGGTAGAGGTCGTCCGCGTCCGGCCCGCCCCTGGAATAGGAACGCGCGCGCGCGTGGACAAACGATCCGTACCGCTTGATCAAGATGGCCAGCGCCCCGTCGTCGCCGCCCTTTGCCCACAGGGCGAGGGCCTCGTCGCTGGCGTCGCAGAGAGAGGTGGATTTTGCAGTGTCGTTCATGAGACCTCGTTCTCCCCAGCGTGTAAAACGCAGTGACCAAATTGATTCGATATTTATTATAGCCACGGGGTCCGGTTTTGTCAAGCTATTTCAAAAATAGCGCGCCCGCTCCCCCGGTTTTTTGACGTTTTCCCCAAAATTTCGCGCGGCTAATCGCGCACCGTCAAATCGCGCAGCCATTTGAAACCGAGGATGCGGAAGCTCGAGACCACCGTTTTGAGGATTTCGTCGCACTTGAGGCAGAGGAAGACGGCGGGCGCGGGCCAGCCGAGGACAAGCCCGGTCACGAAGCCGAGCGGCACCGCCACCCCCCACAGGAAAACGCCCTCGCAGAGCAGCACGAATTTGGCGTCGCCGCCCGCGCGCAGGATGCCGACCATGCCGGTCATCGCGAGCGACTGGAAAAAGACGATGAGCGCGCCCACGCGGGTGATGCCGCGCGCGATCTCGATGGTCGCCTCGGAGAAGTCGTAGAAGGAGATGACCACCGGCCCGAGCAGCAGCGTCACGGCCGCCGAGAAAATCCCCAGCCCCACCGAAAGCGTGAGCAGCGTCACCGAGCGCTGCTTGGCCTTCTCGTACTCGCCCGCGCCAATCGTGTTGCCCACGACGGTAAGGGCGGCGTTGCCCACCCCGAAGATCATCACCGACACGAGCTGGTTGAGCACCGTGTAGATCGAGTTGGCGGCCACGAAGTTGGTGCCCATGCGCCCGATGACCACCGCCGTGATCGAGGTGCCGATCCCCCACATCAGCTCGTTGCCGATGACCGGCATCGAGACGCAAAAATACTTCTTATAGATGCCGCGGTTGCTCGGGAGCAGGTCGCGCAGGGAGAAGCGGATCTTCTTCTCCTTCAGGAAGAGGTAGCCCGCCGCGATGCCGAACTCGACGAGACGGGCGCAGACGGTGGCGATCGCGCCGCCGCGCACCTCCAGCCTCGGCGCGCCGAACTTGCCGAAGATCAGCACATAGTTGAGCGACGTGTTGACCACGAGCGAGGCGAGATAGACGGCGATCGAGATGTTCACCGTTCCCACCGAGCGCAGCATCATGATCGTGAGGTTCGCCGCCGTATAGAACGGATAGGACCACCCGAGGATGCGCAGATACTGCACGCCGAAATCGATGACGGCCTCCTCGGTCGTGAAGATGCCCATGAACTGGCGCGGGAAAAAGAGCGCCACGCAGGAGAAGACGACCGCCGCCGCCATCCCGATCTTATAGGTGATCGCCTCGACCCGGCGGATGACCTCCACGTCCCGCTTGCCCCAGTACTGGGCGATCAGCACGTTGGCGCCGCCCGCCACGCCGAAGCAGACGACCATCAGCATGAACCACAGCTGGTTGGCGATCGACGTCGCGGACAGCTGCACCTCGCCGAGCTGCCCGATCATCAGCGTATCCATCATCGAGACGGCCACGGTGATCAGGTTTTGCAGCGCGATGGGCACCGCGATCAGCATCAGCGACTTATAGAAGCCGCGGTCGTTTACAAACAGTTTCATTCCATTCCCTCTCTGTCCTCAAACCACAAAAAACGGGCGGGCCCGCGGCCCGCCCGGCCTCCCTGTCCGGGGGCCTATTCCTCCACGGTGACCTTGACGATGGTCACCGGCTTGCTCGTTTTGCCGGCCGGATTGCCCGCCTGGTCGGTCTCCCCCGTGTCGAGCGCGGCGATCTTGTCGACGACGTCCATGCCCTCGATCACATAGCCGAACACCGTGTGCACATCGTCGAGGTGGGGCGTGCCGCCCACCTCCTCATATTTTTTGAGCGCCGGGAGCTTCTGGTCCGCGTAGTCCTGCGGGACTCCCGCCGCATATTTTCCGTCAAGCTCGCCGTTGAGCTCGTCGATCCGCGCGTTGACCTCCTCCTGCGACTTGCCGCCCGCCGCCATTTCGGAGATCTCCCGCTGCGCGGCCGAGACCTGGTCGTTCATATAGAGGTTCAGCAGGTAGTCGGACAGGCCCATCCCCGAGAGCGCGTCCTTGCGCTGCACGATGAAGAACTGGCTGCCGTTGGTGTTCGCGCCCGAATTCGCCATCGAAAGCGCGCCGCGGAAATTGCGCAGCACCGGCGAGAACTCGTCCTCGAACGGCCCGCCCCAGATGCTCTCGCCGCCGGTGCCGTCGCCGTTCGGGTCGCCGCCCTGGAGCATGAAGTCGTTGATCACCCGGTGGAAGGTGAGGCCGTCATAGTAGCCCTCCCTCGCATGGGTGAGGAAGTTCTCCACCGCCTTGGGGGCCTCCTTCGGGAAGAGGCGCGCCCGGATCGTCCCCTCGCTCGTCTCGATCGAGACGGTGGGGTTGTCCGCGTAATCGCCCGTGCCCTCGAGCGCGGCGGTCATCTGCTCCATCAGCGCGAGGCCCTCCCCGCCCATCTCGGTCGGGACGGGGCCCGGCTCGGGCAGCGAGGCCTCGGAGGAGCTTTCCTCGGCGGCGGAAGACGGCGCCGGGGAACTCTCCGCGCCCTCCTCCTTGGCGCCGCACGCGGCGGCGGTGAGCATGACCGCGAGGGTCAGGAATATCGTCAGGATTTTTTTCATGTGTTTGGCTCCTTTGTTTTGATCGTTAGGCTAGTAGTATACCACACGCGCGCCGCTTTCACAAGGAACGGTTTGTGAATTTTCATCCGCGGTTGACTTTTCGGCCGATCCGCGCTATCCTGTTCCCACAAACGCCGTGCAAAGGGGATTTCTATGATATCGATCGACGAGATGCGGGAGATGCTCGGGGAGCTCCTGGACGAACTGCCCGAAGCCTTTTTTGAGGAGCTCAACGGGGGCGTCTGCCTTCTGGAGGAGGCCAAACGCGACCCCGCGGCGCGGGAGGACGACCTCTATATCCTCGGCGAGTACTGCGAGGGGCCGCTCGGGCGGAGCATCGTCCTCTACTACGGTTCCTTCGCGCGCCTGTTCGGCCGTCTGGGGCCGTTGCAGCTGCGCCGGGAGCTGCGCAAGACCGTCCGTCACGAGTTCCGCCACCACATCGAGGCCCTCGCGGGCGAGGACGCGCTCGACCGGGAGGACGAGGCGCAGTTTGGCGATTACCTCCGGCGGCACGCCGCGCGGGAGGATCCGGAGCGGGCCCGGCGCGCCGCGCTGGAAGCGGGCCGCCGGGAGGGGCGGCTCTTCCGCCGCCGCCCGCGCAAGTGATCCCGGTCATTAAAAAAGGGGAGCGGCACGCCGCTCCCCTCTTCCATATCCCAAATAAAAGCCCCGTTTATTATAGGACGGCGCCGTGTCCCGCCCTGCTCCGCTCGGTCCACTGGATGAGAACGCCCTCCGCGGCGGACAGGAAAAGCTCCTGCTGTGCCTCCGGCAGGCGGTCCAGCATCGGCTGGAGGCGGGAGAGGTCGTTCCGGGGCAGCAGGTCCACCTCGACGTCGGCGCAGATCAGTTCCTCGATCTGGATGCCGAACGCGGCGGCGATGCTGTCCATCGTGTCGAAGGTAGGGTTCCCGTTGCCGCACTCGATGTCGCTGAGCTTCCGCAGGCTGATTCCCGCTTTCGCCGCAAAGCTCTCCTGTGAAACGCCCATCTGCTGCCTGCGGAATCTGACGCTCCGGCCAAGTTCCTGTACAGTCATCGGTAACCAACTCCTTCCACTGAAATTATAGGAGTTATTACCTGATTATGGAAACCATTTTATTTCTAGAATTATATTTCTTATCTCCCCGAAACCACGGTCCCACCGGCGTTTCCTCGGCGGAGCGAACCGCCTCCGGCGGATGAAATTTTACATGCCCGTTCCCCTTTTCCCCGTCCGCGGGGAGCTTCTAAGCAGGCCCTCTAAAAGGTCAGCCGCATCTGGTACCAGGTTTCCCCGCCGTGCGTCGACGCGGACAGGCCCTCGTTCCGGAACCCGAACCGCTCGTAATAGGAAATCAGACGCTCCTTGCAGGTCAGCACGACGCCCGCCCTGCCCCCGGCCTTCGCGTCCGCGATCACCCGCTTCATGAGCCGGGCCGCGCAGCCCCGCCTCCGGTACGCGGGCGCCGTATCCACCCCGAAAATCATCATCCACCGGCCATTCTCCCGGTAATAGCCGGTCGACCCGTACATGCCGTCCAGCAGGTCCTTTTCGTCCGTGGGCATCCCGTTGATCAAGGCCGCCAGGACCTCCCCGTCCTCCAGCAGCCAGCAGGATCCGGCGTAGGCCTTCAGCCGTTCGGCGAGGACCTCCCGCGGGGCCGCCTCGCCCGCCGGGAAGCAAGCCGCCTCCACTTCGCAGATCCGGTCCAAATCCGCCGGGACCGCGAACCGCAGGGACATTTGATCAGCACACATGGCGTTCACGCCCTCTCCGTCGTATTTCCGCCCCGCGGACGGTTCCGTCCGGGCGGCGCGGGCCATACAAAAACCGACCTGTCGAAACAAGTCGGTTTTTGTATGGCTGGGCCGGCAGGATTCGAACCTGCGAATGCAGCAGTCAAAGTGCTGTGTCTTACCGCTTGACGACGGCCCAATTTGAGAAATTCCCCGCCCGCTACGCGGCCGGGGAATTTGATGGGGTGGGTAATGAGATTCGAACTCACGGCCTCCAGAGCCACAATCTGGCGCTCTAACCAACTGAGCTATACCCACCATATGGCGTGTCCCGTTTTCAGGGACGGCGCGTTTGTCTCGGCCCGGCGAGAACGCTTCGCGTTCAAGGAGGCCTGGCGCAAAGTGAAAATGGCGCGCCAGGAGGGACTCGAACCCCCAACCTACTGCTTAGAAGGCAGTTGCTCTATCCGGATGAGCTACTGGCGCACAATCGGCCGCCCTCAGGCGCGGGGGTTATGGAGCGGGTGATGGGAATCGAACCCACGTTTTCAGCTTGGAAGGCTGACATTCTACCATTGAACTACACCCGCAGGCTTTAAGCGACGCATTTAATTTTAGCAAATTTGCCATCCCTTGTCAATAGATTTCCGTGCCCGCGCGCGCCTTTATTTCCCGGCCGCGCAGGCGGCCCCTTCCAGCCCCGAGATGGCCAAATGGTGAACGCCCTGTGAATTCTGTGACCGTTGACCCTATTTTCTTGCAATCCACGGCACATTACGATATAATATTCGTGCACATTCAAGGTCCAAAGCGCCTTTTGCCCCGCATTTGCGGGAGATCACTTTACGGAGGCAGCCATGTTCAAAATTTCCCCATCCATCCTCGCCTGTGATTTTGCCAACCTCGAGGCCGAGGTGTCCGCCATGCAGCGCGCCGGCGTCGAAATGGTCCACGTCGACGTGATGGACGGTCATTTTGTCCCCAACATCTCCATCGGCCTGCCGGTGGTCGCCTCCCTGCGCAAAAAGACCGCCCTGCCGCTCGACGTGCACCTGATGATCAGCGACCCGCTCACCTATGCGCCGCAGTTCTGCGACATGGGCGCGGATATCGTCACCTTCCACGTCGAAAGCGAAAGCGATCCGCAGGCCGTCATCGACGCCATCAGGGCGAAGGGAAAAAAATGCGGCATGACCATCAAGCCCCGGACCCCCGCCGAAGCCCTCTTCCCCTATCTTTCCCAGCTCGACATGGTGCTGGTGATGACGGTGGAGCCCGGGTTCGGCGGGCAGAAGTTCATGGCGGACATGTGCCCCAAGATCGAGGCCGTCCGCCGCGAATGCAGCCGGCTGGGCGTCCCGATGGACATCGAGGTGGACGGCGGCATCGACGAACGCACCGTCCCCGCCGTCGTACGCGCGGGCGCGAACGTCTTTGTGGCGGGCAGCGCCCTCTTCGGGAAGCCCGACTACGCCGCCGCGGTCGCGGGGCTGCGCGCCGCCGCCGAGGGCGCGCTCTGACCCGTCAGCCGAAATAGGCGCAGATCAGGTCGACCGCCTTGTCGTCCAGCACCTGTTCGGCGTGCTCCCCGAGCCACGCCTCGGCCAGCTCCCCCTCCCCGCAGCGCGGCGCGAATTCGTCGAGCAGCGAGAGGGTCACCCCGCCCGCCTCGTCGAGCGGATGCACCACCAGCCGCCAGCCCCTCCCCATGCGGTAGAGGGCGCTGCGCAGGATCCGGTGGGAGCAGCGCCGGAACAGTTTGACCGACCCTTCGATCAGGGCGTCGACGTCGTCAAAGGCGTAAACGACGGGCGCGGCGACATGACGCCGCACCTTCCACCGTTGGGGGCGGCGCCGGCCCAGCCCCGAAAAACAGATTTCGCAGCCGCCCTCCCCCGCGGGGGCCACCTCCACGAGGATGCGGCCGCCCGCCTCGAACTCCACCGCGCCACGCGCCGTCTCCAGCAGCGTCAGCAGCAGCGAGCGGGTGCGCAGGTCGCGGTAGTCGAGCGCGTCGTAGCTGAGGCCAAGCTCCTCGAGCTCCTCGCGCGTGAGCGCCACCCGCAGGCGGCGCGGGCCGAGCTGTTGATACTCCATCGCACATTCCCCCCGCACTATCTTATGTTCTTCGCAATTTTTTGATTATCGGAGGTTGCTTATGGCGGGTTTTTTCTATAAAGGCATCCTGCTTCAGCAGCATAAAGAGCCCGCGCTCTCCCGGGACCTGCGTGAGTTCGTCAATGCCGACACCATCGGCGTGACGATGGACCGCCCGCCCGTCGGGGACGCGGATTCCCTCACGCCGGCGGAGATCGCTTCGCTCGCGCGCGACGCGCATATCGTCGACGAGCGGGACGGCCAGCCGCTCGCGGACAAACTGGCCGCCTGCCAGCAAACGCCTCCCCGCCTGCTGATCGCCGACGCGGTCGACGACGAGCCCTACCTCTCCAGCCAGCTCGGCCCCCTGCTCAAAAACCCCGCGCACAGCGCCCTCGGTCTGCGCCTCGCGCAGCGCGCGGCGGGCGCCGCGGAGGCGCAGTTCGCCGTCTATAAAAATCTGACCGACCTCGACATCCGCATCCCGCGGAAGATCGAGGGCTTTTCCGTCCGCCGCATCCGCGGACGCTATCCGGCCGAATACCAGGCGTCGCAGGCCTTCGAGGCCGACGACGACGTCCTGCTCATCGGCGTGGGCGCGCTCATCCAGCTCGCGCGCGCCGTCCTCTTCAACCGCCCGCAGACCACCACCTTCGTCACCGTCGCGGGTGACTGCATCGGCAACCCCACCAACCTTGAGGTCTCCCTCGGCATGACCGTCGCGCAGGTGCTCGAACGCTGCGGGCTCATCGAGGACCCCGCGCGCGTCGTCGTGGGCGGTTCGATGACCGGCATCTCGGTCATCGACACCGAGAACACCCTCGTCACCCCCTCCACCCGCGCCGTCCTCGCCTTCCGCCAGGACTTCAAAAGCCTCGGGTTCGGCTGCATCGGCTGCTCCCGCTGCGTCCACGTCTGTCCCAAGGGGCTTAACCCCTTCTTTATCTACCGCGCCGTCCAGGAAAAGCGGTACGCCGCCTTCCGCACCCTCGACGCGCAGATGTGCATCGGCTGCGGGACCTGCAGCTACATGTGCCCCGCCAAGCTCGACCTGTCCGAGACGGTCCAGAAGGCCGCGCGCAGCTTTAAGCCGATGGCCGGTTCGATCCGGACGAACGCCGCCCTGCTCGCCAAGAAGGACGCCGCCGACTATGAGAGCTACCTGGCCGATTACGCGCTCCACCGCGCGCAAATCGACCACCGCAGGGCGCTCGCCGCCGCGCGCCGCGCCGACGAAAAACGCCGGGGCGAAGCCGCGGCCGCGCACGCCGCCGCGGACAGGGAGGCGGACCGCGCCCTTGCGCAGGCGCTCGCGGACCACCGTGCCGCCGACGCGCAGGCCGACCGCGCCCTCGCGCAGGCGCTCGAAGCGAATCAGGCGGCCCAGCGCGCCGCCGACGAGGCGCTCGCGCAGGCGCTGCGCCGGAAGCAGGAGGCCGGGCAGGCCGCCGACGGCGCGTTCGCGCAGGCCGAGCGGCAGAGGCAGGCCGCCGAACAGGCCGCCGACAAGTCGGTCTCCGACGCGGCTGCCGCCGCGGAGGCCGCCGACCGGGCCGCCGAGCGCGCGGACGCCGCCGCGCTCAAGCGGATGCAGGCGGCGGAGAAGGCGGCGGACAAGGCGTTTTCCGACGCGCTCAAGGCGCAGCAGAGCGCCGAAAAGGACGCGGCGAAGGCGCTGGCGAAGGCCGAGCGCAATTCCGCGCTTTCCGACGACGACAGGCAGGCGTTCAAAAGGACGCTGGACGAACTCCAGGCGGGCGCGGAACGGGTCCGCGCCGAGGCGCAGGCCGCCTGCGGCGAGGCAAAGGCCGCCGCAAAGGCCGGCTACGAATCCGAACTCGAAAAGGGCGTACGTTCCCGCGCCGCCGCCAAGGAGGCGGCCGCCGCCGCACGGCAGGCCGCGGAAGCGGCCAAGCTCGCCGCGCGGGAGACCTGCGAGGCGGCGCGCCGGACCTGCGAGGCGGACAAGGCCGCCGCGCTGACAGCCTATGAGGCGGCGCAGGAGGCCTGCGAGGCGGACAAGGCCGCCGCGCTGAAGGTCTACGAGGCGGCGCAGGAAGCGGACGCGCAGGCGCGCGCAAGGGCGCTGGAGGTCTACGAGGCCGCCCAGCGGGAATACGAGCGGGCCAGGCAGTCCGCGAAGGACGCTTACGAGGCGCGCCTCGAGGAGGCGCGCCAAACGGACGAACGGGCGCGCGCCGACATCGAGGCCGCGCTCGACCGGGCGAAGGAAAACGCCCGCGCCGCGGCGGACGCCGCGCGGCAGGCGCAGGCCGCCTTTGAGGGGCGGCCGGTCACGGTGGTGCTCGGCGGGAACGACATTCCCGGGGAGCCCGCGCCGGAGCCCGGCGCCGGGCCCATAACCGCCGAAGCCGTTTCCGGCGCGCCTGTCGCAGCCGAGGCCGTTATCGCCGAGCCCGCCGTTACCGGCGGCGGGTCCGCGGGCATCCCGGAGGAGGCCGCGCGGACGGCGTCCCCCACCGACGCGCCCGGCGCTCCCCTCGAGGAGGTGGAGCTGCTCCCGCCCGAAGCGGTCGCGGAGGAGAGCGCGCCGGCCGCCGCGCTGGCGGCGGCGGGCGCGCCGAAGCCGGATCCCATGCGCGGCTGGCGCAAAAATGATTCCACCGAAAAAGGGGGGGACGACCGTTGAAACTGAATCGCAGGGCGGCCCCCCACATCCGCTTTCCCGAAAGCAACCGGACGCTCATGTCCGATATGATCATCCTGCTGCTCGTGCTGTGCGTGCTGGCGTTCCTCTACTACGGCGGGCGCGCGCTGATCGTCTGTGCCGTGTCGGTCGTCACGGCGGTCGTCTGCGACGCGCTGTGCACCCTCATCCGCGGCAGGCGCCCCAACCCGCGCGACCTCTCCCCCGTGGTCACGGGGCTCATCATCGCGCTGACGATGCCCGCGACGATCCCCTACTACGTGGTCGCGTCCGCCGCCGTCTTCGCCATCGCGATCGTCAAGCACCCCTTCGGCGGCACCGGGCAGAACCTCTTCAACCCCGGAGCGGCGGGCTTCTCCTTCGCGGCGATCTGCTGGCCGGGGCTCGTGTTCATGTATCCCATGCCCTTCGACCGCATCCCCGCCTTCGGCGAGGTGACCGCGCAGCTCTACCAGAACCCCGCCTTCGTGCTCAAGGTCGGCGGCGTTCCCACCAACAACCTCACCGAGCTGCTCTTCGGCAACTACCCCGGCCCGATGGGCGCGACCAACATCCTCGTCATTCTCGCCTGCCTGGTCTATCTCATCTTCCGGCGGACGGTGCGCTGGCAGCTCCCGCTGCCCTTCCTCGCGGCCTGCGCCGCGGTGACGCTCCTCTTCCCGCGCGCGGGGACCGGGTTGCAGGCGGTCTTTTACGAGCTCATGTCCGGGACGCTGCTCTTCGGCGCGGTCTTCGTCCTCACCGACCCCGTCACCAGCCCCAAGCGGGACTCCTCGATGGCGGTGTACGGCGTCTTCGCGGGCGTGGTCGCCATGCTCTTCCGCTATTTCGGCGGGTACGAGGAAAGTATGCCCTTCGCGGTGCTCATTGCGAACGCGTTCGTCCCGCTGATCGACCGCTACAACGAATCGCTGCACCGCGCCATAAGGAGGAAACACCTTGAAGCTAGAAAAGCTAAAACGCGCCCGCAGGCGCGGACGCTGGTTTGACGGCATCTTCGGCAGGAACCCCGTGCTCTGCTGCGGGCTGGCGCTCCCCTTCGCGGTGATGGTCACCACCAGCCTGCGCAGCAGCGTCTCGATCTCCATTCTGCTCGCCTGCTCGCTCATCCCCACCGTGCTGCTCGCCTCGCTGGTCGGCAGGTTTTTGCCGAGCTGGTTTTCGCCCGTGGTCTACACCCTCTTCGCAATGGTGGTGGTCGTCGCGTGCGTGCCGCTCATCCTGCCCATCTCCCCCGAGGTCGCCGACTCGCTGGGCATCTATGTGCCCATCCTCTCGGTCAACACCATCCTGCTGACCCTCTGCGCCCGCTATGAGCGCCCGGCCGACCGGCCCGTCATGGCGCTCGTCGACGCGGCCGCCTACAGCCTCGGCTTCGCGCTGGCCATGTGCCTCATCGCCTTCTTCCGCGAGCTGCTCGGGGCGGGCTCCCTGTGGGGCGTGCCGGTTCCCCTCCCCTTCAAGGTCGAGGGCGTCCAGATCGCGTTCGTGGGCTTTATCGCCGTCGCGCTGCTCAGCGCGCTCGTGCGGTTTTTGCGGCGCGCGGCGCTCGTCTTTTCCTACCGGCGGCACAATCCCAAACCGGAATAACCGGCCCGCCGGTTTTCTATGGAGGTAACCCATGAACGTCCTGTCTGAGTTTTTGATCATCGCCCTCTCCGCGGCCGTGCTGCAAAACGCGGTCTTTACCCGCGGGCTCGGGTCGAGTAAGGACACGCTGATGATGGGGGCTCCCCGCCGCATCTTTGCGTTCGGCGCGGCGCTCACCTTTATCACCGTCGTTTCCGCCGCGCTCGCGTGGCCGCTCAACCGGCTGCTGCGCGAGCAGCAGCTCTCCACCCGGCTCGGCATCCGCTATCTGACGTCGATCTCCACGCTCGCGTGCGTCTGCGTCGTCTTTACGCTGCTCTATCTCGTCACCCGCGCGTGGTTCCCGCGCATCCACTATCCGCTGCGCCGGGACGCCGCGAACGCGGCCTTCAGCTGCGCCGTGCTCGGCACCATCCTCATCGCCTTTTCGGGCGGCTACGGCTTCGTCAAAACCGTCGGCTTCGCGTTCGGCTCGGGGATCGGCTACACCGCCGCCCTGCTGCTCGTGCGGGAGGGACGCCGCCGCATCGCCCTGTCCGACGTGCCCCGCGCCTTCCGCGGGCTGCCCATCATGCTGCTCTATATCGGAATCCTCTCCCTGGCGATCTATGGGCTGATCGGCCACCAGCTCCCGACCTGACGGACCTCCCCCCCAAAGGCGCCTATCCTGAAACGGTGGTGATACGATGGCAAAGAATTACAAGATCAAACGGTACAACCGCATCTACCGCGGCAAGCGCTCGACGGGCTCGCTCGTCCTGCGGGGGGCGCTGGTCGCCGCCGCCGTCTTTATCGTGGCGTTCGTGGGCTATAACGCCTACGGCCCCATCCGCGATTACTTCTCGGGCGCGCTCGCGGCCGCTTCACACACCGCGCAGAGCGAGGCCGAGCCCGCGCCCCCGCCCGCCGAAACGTCCGAGCCGGAGCCCGAACCGGAGCCGCCCGTCCCCGCCGACGTGCGCGCGCTCTACCTGACGAACGCGCAGATCCGGGATCCCGCCGTGCTTGACCAACTGCTCGACAAGCTCACCCGCACCGAGATCAACGCGGTGCTCTTCGACCTCAAGGACCAGCAGGGCAACATCCTCTACCGGTCCGACCTCGATCTTGTGGCGCAGACGGGCGCGCAGGCGGAAAACGCCTATGACCTCGGGGCCCTCTGCCAAAAGCTCAAGGAAAAGAACCTCATCCCCATCGGGCGGCTCAACGCCTTCCGGGACCCCATCGCGCCCTCCCGGATCCCCGACGCGGGCATCAAGTACATGAACACGGAGATCCTCTGGCTCGACAACGCCGCCGACCAGGGCGGCATGCCCTGGCTCAATCCCTACTCCGACCTGGCCCGCGCCTACATCATCGACATCGCCACCGAGAGCGTGTCGCTCGGGGTGGGACGGATCCTGCTCGACAACGTCAGCTTCCCCACCGGCTACGGGCAGGAGTACGCCTCCTACGGCCCGACCGCGGAGGGTGTGACCCGTTCGGACGCGCTCTCCGTCTTCCTCGACCAGATCGACCAGCAGGTGCAGGCCAAGGGCGGCGATGTGAGCGTCTACATCTCCGGACTCGCCGCGCTCGGCGCCAACAACACCTACTACGGCTCCAATCCCCTCGCGATCGCCAACGACAACGTAACCATCGGCGTGATGCCCGCCCAGTTCGGCGACGGCTTCACCCTTGAGAGCTTTTCCCTTGAGGCGCCCGTGCTCGACCCGCGCGGCACCGTCGACAGCCTGCTCAAATTCATCGCCCCTGACGTCGCGGGCAAAAACGTCACCGTGCTTGTGCAGGCGTATCCCGCCTCCTACACGATCGAGAATAATAAGATGTATACGGTCGATGATATTAACGCCCAGATCGGCGCCGCCTCCCAAAACGGCGTCATCAGCTACATCATCTACAGCCCCGACGGCAGTTATCCGCAGATCGACGTCTGAATTACAGGAGGTTTCTACATGGCCTTTAAAGTCCGCCTCTTCCCCGGCGAGCCCGACTACGAGACGCTCCATGTCGCCAAGCTCACCACCTTCCCGCTCGAAAAGCGGGATTACAAGCCCTATTCCCAGGCGCGCGTCTGCTTTTCCCACGGCGGGCTCTCCCTCCAGCTTCTCGCGTTTGAGGCGGAGCCGCTCCCGCAGAGCGAACTGCGGGCGGTCTTCCGCTTTACCGGGGACGAGCCCCCCCTCACCCTTCTGATCCGCGCCGACCGGAGCATGCGGATTCTGCGCGGCGCGGAGGACGTCACCGCCGTCCTCGTTGCGGCGGAGGCCGCTTCGCTCCACATGTTTACCGGCGAGGACCTCCAGGGGGTGTTCTGGGGCGGGAACCTCTTCCTCTCCGCCGCCGTCATGAAGACCTACTACCCGCGCTTCTCCCCCGTAAAGGACACGGTCTTTACCGGCAACCTCTACAAGCTCTGCGAGGGGCCCGAAAAGCCCCACTCCGGGTGCTTCTACCCGGCCGACTTCGCAAAGCCCCTCGACGCCCCCGAAAACCTCGGGGAGTTCGTCGTCATCGACTATTGACCGCCGCATCTCCGGACGCGCGGGACCAAAAACAAAAAACAGCGGCCGCCCGGCAAGGGCGGCCGCTTTCCTTTGCTTTCATATCGCGCGGGCGGCTGCGGGCAGCGCCCCGCCCGCGCCAGACGCTTTGAGGGTTTCCAAAGGGAACTCTCCGCATGAACAAGGCCGCCCGGCTGCGCGGCCTTTAAGCGCTCCTCACGGGACGCGCCGCGGACGGCTGCGGGCAGCGCCCCGCCCGCGCCAGACGCTTTGAGGGTTTCCAAAGGGAA
>NZ_JANFZX010000060.1:0-16460 GCF_024461615.1 Anaerotruncus sp. DFI.9.16 | reverse complement strand
GGCCGCCCGGAAGGGCGGCCGCTTCTTCTCCCTCACGGGACGCGCCTGCGGCAAAACGCCGCGCGACGCCCGAACCAAAGGTTTTGAAAGGATTCTAAAGGAAACCTTTTTCAAAAGGGTTCCTTTAGTCTAAAAAGTCCTTCAGCTTCTTGCTGCGGGAGGGATGGCGGAGCTTGCGCAGGGCCTTGGCCTCGATCTGGCGGATGCGCTCGCGCGTGACGTTGAACTCCTTGCCGACCTCCTCGAGGGTGCGGCTGCGGCCGTCCTCCAGGCCGAAGCGCAGGCGCAGCACCTTTTCCTCACGCGGGGTGAGGGTCTGGAGCACCTCGGAAAGCTGCTCCTTGAGCAGGACGTGGGAGGCGGCGTCCGCGGGGGCGGGCGCGTCGTCGTCGGGGATGAAGTCGCCGAGGTGGCTGTCCTCCTCCTCGCCGATCGGCGTTTCGAGCGACACCGGCTCCTGCGCCACCCGCATGATCTCGCGCACCTTGTCGACCGGCATGTCAAGCTCGGCCGCGATCTCGTCGGCGGTCGGCTCGTGGCCGTTCTTGTGCAGCAGCTGGGAGGAGACCTTCTTCACCTTGTTGATCGTCTCGACCATGTGCACCGGGATGCGGATGGTGCGCGCCTGGTCGGCGATCGCGCGGGTGATCGCCTGACGGATCCACCAGGTCGCATAGGTGGAGAATTTAAAGCCCTTGGTGTGGTCGAATTTTTCGACCGCCTTGATGAGGCCGAGGTTGCCCTCCTGGATGAGATCCAAAAACTGCATCCCGCGGCCGACATACCGCTTGGCGATGCTGACGACGAGGCGCAGGTTCGCCTCCGAGAGGCGCTTGCGCGCCTCGACGTCCCCCTGCCCCATGCGCACCGCGAGGTCGATCTCCTCGTCGGCGGAGAGGAGCGGCACCCGCCCGATCTCCTTGAGGTAAACCTTGACCGGGTCGTCGATGCTGATGCCCTCGGCGGCCAGCGCCACGTCGAGGTCTGCGCCCTTGCCGAGGTCCTTGAAGTCCTCCTCGACCGGCGTGACCATGTCCTCGATGATTTCAATATTGTTCTGTTCCAGCAGGTCGTACATCTTGTCGACCTGTTCGACGTCGTAATCCAGTTCCTCGAGCGCGTCGCTGATTTCCTTGGTGGTCAGCTTGCCCTTCGCCTTGCCGCTCTCCAGAAGTTCCTTCAAAACGGCTTTCTTTTCCTGTACACCCATTGCTGTATGTCCCCCTAAATCAGTTTGACTTCTTCTTGGACGCTAACGAGGCTATGTATGCCTTCAGGTCGTCATCCGTCATTGCCGCGACCTCGTCCTGCGACTTGATATTTTTATGGCTGAGGATGGTGTCGATATAACTGTCGACATCCTCCACGCCGAACATCATGCCCGATACGGCGTTGACCAGCTCGGACGCAACGCCCATCTGGTCGACCGTAAGCTGCGCCGACAGCAGGCTGAGCTCCACCGACTGCCCCGCCGCCAGCCGCTCAAAGATCACCTTTGCCAGCTCCCGGTTGCGGTCGGTGACAAAGTCTTCCAGCGTGATCCGGGACGCGGCATGCGCGTAATAATCCGGATTCTTCATGAGGATGCCGAGCAGCTTGTCCTCCGCCAGCGCGAACTTGATGTTGCGCGCCCGCTGGAAATCCTGCCGCTGGCTGGGCGCCTTGACCTCGCTGTAGACCTTGAGCTCGGAGGCGTCCCGCTTGCGGCGCTTGGACGCGCGCTTCTGCTCGAACTTGAGCTGCGTCTCGACCGCCTCCTTGGCCACCTCCAGCTCGGAGGCCACCTTGGAGAGGTAGACGTCCCGCTCGACCGCGTTGGGAATCCCCGCCATCAGCGCGACGAACTCCCGCAGAAAGGCGACCTTGCCGTCGGCGGTGTCGCAGTCGTATTTCTGCCTGAGCTTGGCGATCTCGAACTCGGTGGCGTTCGAAGCGCCTTCAAGCAGCAGCGAAAACCGCTCGGCGCCGAATTTTTTGATGTATTCGTCGGGGTCCTTCGCCCCCGTGATGGAGAGCACCTTGATCTTCACGCCGACCTCCCCGAGCAGGCCGACCGCCCGCCGGGTCGCGGCCTGTCCCGCGCCGTCCGAGTCGTAGGAGAGGGTGACGCCCTGGGCATACTGCGCGATCAGCCGCGACTGCTCGGAGGTGAGCGCGGTGCCCAGCGTCGCGACGGCGTTGTCGAACCCCGCCTGGTGCATCGCGATCACGTCCATATACCCCTCGCAGAGGATGAGCCCTTCCCGCTTGGAGGCCTTCGCAAAGTTGAGCGCGAAGAGGTTGCGGCTCTTTTTAAAGACGGGCGTGTCGGACGAGTTGAGGTATTTGGGTCCCTTCGCGTCCCCCATGACCCGCCCGCCGAAGCCGATGACGTTGCCCCGCAGGTCGATGATTGGGAAGATCGCCCGGTTGCGGAAGCTGTCGTAGAGGCCGCCGCTCTTCCCCCGGGCCGCCACGGCGGCGGAAACCATCTCGTCGTCGGTAAAGCCCCTGGAGCGCAGGTATTTGCAGGCGGTATCCCAGCTGTCGGGCGCGTAGCCGAGGCCGAACCGGATGATCGTCCGGTTCGCGAGCCCACGCCCGTGCAGGTAATCGAGCCCCGGCTTGCCCTGCGGGCCCCGCAGGCAGCTGTGGTAGAACCGCGCGAGGGTGCGGTTGAGTTCCAGCACGCGGGCCTTGAGGCGCGCCATGCCGTCGTCCCGCGTGTCCTCCGGCATCGCCATGCCCGCGCGCTGGGCCAGAAAGCGCACCGCCTCCACATACTCGAGGTTTTCGATGCGGCGGATGAAGGTGATCACATCGCCCCCCGCGCCGCAGCCGAAGCAGTAGAAGCTCTGGTTGTCGGGGTAGACGGTGAAGGAGGGGGTCTTTTCCGAGTGGAAGGGGCAGAGCCCGGTGGCCACCCGCCCCCGCCGCTTGAGGTGTACATAGGAGGAGACGACCTGTTCGATGTCGCTGTAGCTTTTGAGTTCCTGCAGGAAAAGTTCTGAAATCATCGGCGGCCGCCTCCTTTCCGGATTGTTCCAATCAATAGATTTCCCACGGGCGCGGGACGAACAGCCGTTCGTAGGTCGCGACCGCGTAGCGGTCGGACATGCCCGATATGTAATCACAGGCGGCGCGCGCGGCGTCCTCCCGCTCATAGATCGCCTGGTATTCGTCGGGCAGCTCCTGCGGGTGCTCCGCGAAGTGGCGGTAGAGGCTCTTGACGACCTCCTCCGCCTTGCCCTCCTCCCCCTTCGCCACGGGGTTGAGGTAGACCGCTTCATACATAAACGAGTTGAACTGGGCGAACGCTTCGGCGGTCGCCTTGTCCATCCCGACGTCCTCGCCGCTGTTTTCCACCAGCGAGGTGATGAGGGCGGTGATCCGCTGGGATTTGGTGCGCCCGAGCGCGTATTTGATCGTCCAGGGGATGTCGTCCTGCGTCAGCACCTTCGCGCGCAGCGCGTCCTCGAGGTCGTGGTTGAGGTAGGCGATCTTGTCCGCGAAATAGACGGCGCGCCCCTCGAGCGTCCTTGCCCGGCCCTCCGGGGAGGGGTTGGAGTAGGAGTGGCAGCCGATGCCGTTGCGCACCTCCCAGGTGAGGTTGAGGCCAGCGCCGTCATTTTCGATCCGCTCGACGACCCGCACGCTCTGCTGCGCGTGAGAAAACCCGTGTGGGCAGACCTGTGCGAGCGCGCGCTCCCCGGCATGTCCGAACGGCGTGTGCCCGAGGTCGTGGCCGAGCGCGATCGCCTCGGTGAGCTCCTCGTTGAGGCGCAGCGCGACGGCGATCGTCCGCGCGATCTGGCTCACCTCCAGCGTATGGGTCAGCCGGGTGCGGTAGTGGTCCCCCTCCGGGGAGAGAAATACCTGCGTCTTATGCATCAGCCGGCGGAACGACTTGCAGTGGAGGATCCGGTCGCGGTCGCGCGCGTAGGGCGTGCGCAGCGGGCAGTCCTCGACCGGGCGTTCGCGTCCGAGCGAGTTTTGGGAGAGGCTGGCGTATTTTGACAGGGTGCGCGCCTGGATTTCCTGCGTCTGCTCGCGGATCGTCATGCGGTGCCTCCCTCCCGTCAAGCGGCTTTCCATGCCGGTTTGCAGTTTGTTCTACTATATTATACTCCGCAGATAAAAAAATTCCTGCCTGATGCAGAAATTTCTTGCAAAAGGCAGGATGTTCCACCGTTCGACAGGATTCATTCGGGGATGCAGGCGTACCGGCGGTCGACCGCCCGCGGCGTCACCAGCGCGGAGGTGCACTCCGCCAGCGCCTTTTCAAAGGACGGGACAAAGCAGTCCTTCACCAGCACCTGCAGCCGTACGACCGCCCCAAAGTCCGAAAACGTCGTCTGCGCGTGGAACTGCGGCAGCAGGTAGGAAATCTTCCCGTAGAGATCGTAGCCGAATTCGAGCGCCAGCTCGGTGCACTCGCTCATCGTCATCCGCTCCGCCGCGTCGACCGCGAGCTTCGCGCCGTGGGAGTAGGCCCGCACCAGCCCGCCCGCGCCGAGCAGGACCCCGCCGAAATAGCGCGTCACCACGCAGACCAGATCGGTCAGCCCCTCCCGCTGGAGCACCTCGAGCACCGGCACGCCCCCCGTCCCCTGCGGCTCCCCGTCGTCCGAGTAGCGGCGGGTTTGGCCGTCGCGCAGGATGTAGGCGTAGACGTTGTGGCTTGCGTCCCAGTATTTGTCGCGGCACTCCGCAATGAAGGCCGCCGCCTCCGCCTCGCTCGCCGCCGGCTTCACATGCCCGATGAAACGGGAGCGCCGCTCGGTGAATTCGTCGCTCGCAAAGGCCTTTATCGTCGTGTATTCGTCCACTGGAGGGCTCCTCTCGGGTTTGCCGCTCGGGGAGCGGCATAGTTGCCGGTGGCCGACCGGCGGCGGTTTTGGGTTTGCCGCGCTGCGACGGCCCGCAGGCCTAGTGCCGGAGGCGTGTCCCGCCGACGGCCGGCGGCAAAGATTGCCAGGTCCCGCCCCGGCAGGCGGGCCGACTTCTTGCGCGCCCAAGAAGTCGGCGGAAGAAGGGCGCTCAAGGGGGGCTCACTTGAAGAAGGCAGGGCGCAAAGCTCGCCCCCCTTGAGAATCCCCCCTCCGCTCACGTCCAGCAGAGTGCATAATGAAGACATGTACAGACAATATCAACAAATCGTCACTGCTGAAATCCTATTTCTCCTCTTCCCCTTCAATCAGAAAATCGTAGGAAACGCCGAAATACTCCGCGATAATCTTAAGCTCTGTGTCACAGACGAACCGCGTCCCATTTTCCATACGCTTAATGACACCGCGTTCACTGTCAAAGCCTCTGAGCTGCAAATCCCGCATCAATTCCTCCTGCGATAATCCCCGCGCTTTACGCAACGCCCGGATACGGCTACCAGCCAAATTTTTCGTCCCGTCGGGAGCAAGCGGCTTTGCCACATCATCACCTCAAATGGTTTGGTCATTTTTTGAACCTTTCCACTTGATTTTATCCGAAACCCGTGGTATAATTTGGTCAATAAATGACCAAATTGATTTTTTGAGGTGATCTAATGAGCGAGTACAAAGAGATGTACTTAAAGCTGTTTAATGAAATGACTGATATCCAGAAGATCGCTGAGGATATGGCGCTCAAAGCGGCAGAAATCATCTATCGCGTAAAGCAAACCCAAGCCTCGGCAGAAGAAATCTACATAGCTTCCGGGAGTAAAAAAGAGGCGGACGCTGATTAGCGTCCGCCTCTTTTTGCGTAGTAAAATTTTCGTTCATTGGGAGCGCCCGTACACGACTTCTTTATGCACTCCGCTGGACGTGAGCGGAGGGGGGATTCTCAAGGGGGGCGAGCTTTGCGCCCTGCCTTCTTCAAGTGAGCCCCCCTTGAGCGCCCTTCTTTCGTCCATTTCTTGGGCGATCAAGAAATGGACCCGCCCGCCGGGGCGGGACCCGGCAATCCTCGCCGCCGGTCGTCGGCGGGACACGCCTCCGACACTAGGCCTGCGGGCCGTCGAAGGCGGCACATCAGGAGCGCCCCGGAGGGGCGCGAAGAAAGCCCCGCCGGGCGCAGCGCGGCAAACCCAAAAGGTCAGCAGCAGGGCGTGATCCACCCGAAGGGATCGGGGATGCGTCCCCACTGGATGTCGGTGATCGTATCGTAGAGCTTCTGGCTGATCTCGCCGATCCTGCCCTCGTTGATGACGGTGACGGTATCGCCGCATTTGAGCTCGCCGATCGGCGAGATGACGGCGGCGGTGCCGGTGCCCCACGCCTCTTCGAGCTTGCCCGCCTTGGCGGCGCTTTCGAGCTCATCGATCGAGAGCTTGCGCTCGGAGACGTTCATGCCCCACGACCGGAGCAGCTGGATGACCGATTTGCGGGTGATGCCGGGCAGGATGCTGCCGTCGAGCTCCGGGGTGACGATCTCGCCGTCGATCTTGAAGAAGACGTTCATCGAGCCGACTTCCTCGACGTATTTGCGCTCGACCGCGTCAAGCCACAGCACCTGGGAATAACCCTGCCTCTCGGCCTCCTCCTGCGCGATGAGGCTGGCGGCGTAGTTGCCGCCCGTCTTGTAGGCGCCCATGCCTCCCTGTGAGGCCGCGCGGACGTATTTTGTCTCGACGTAGATCTTGACCGGATCGATGCCGCCCGCGTAGTAGGCGCCCGAGGGCGAGAGGATGACGCAGTAGACGTAGTGCGCGGACGGATGCACGCCCAGCACCGCCTGCGTGGCGACGATGAAGGGGCGGATGTAGAGGGAGGTGTCCGGCGCGGAGGGGACCCAGTCCTTCTCGATGGTGACGAGCCGCTTGAGGCCCTCCATCAGCAGCTCCTCATCCATTTTCGGGATGACGAGGCGCTCGCAGGAGGTGTTCAGGCGCTTGAAGTTCTGGCCGGGACGGAAGAACTGGATTTTGCCGTCGGCGGTGCGGTAGGCCTTCATGCCCTCAAAGACCTCCTGCGCGTAGTGCAGGCAGGAGCAGGCCGGGTCCATCGGGATGGGGCCGTAGGGGACGACGCGCGGGTCGTGCCAGCCCTGTCCGTCGTCGTAGTCCATCAGGAACATGTGGTCGGTAAAGATATGGCCGAAGCCGAGGTTGTTCTCGTCGGGCTTCTGCTTCGGATGATCGGTCAGCGTGACCTTGATCTCCATCATAGGTAAACACTCCTTTTTTCTCCCCGGTGATACGGTTTTCTATATGGTTTCCATCATAGCACGGAAGCGGTTCCGTGTCAAAAAAAATCCGTTATTTTCGTCAGATGCCACAAACCTCCAGCGGTATGGAAACAGGCTGCCGGAAAGGAATTCCGGCAGCCTGATCGTTTCTCATCCGCTGTGCGGGACCCGTTTCGCTTAGTAGGCGACGCCCTGCCACTTCATCGCGTCGGCGATCTTCATGAAGCCGGCAATGTTCGCACCCATTACGAGGTTGCCCTCGGCGCCGAACTCCTTCGACGCATCAAACACGTTGTGGAAGATGTTCTCCATGATGTTTTTGAGCTTTGCGTCGACCTCCTCGGCCGTCCAGGAATAGCGCGCCGAGTTCTGGCACATCTCCAGGCCGCTGACCGCCACGCCGCCCGCGTTGGCCGCCTTCGCCGGTCCGAAGATTACGCCGCTCTTCTGGAAGATCTCGACCGCCTCGGGGGTGCTGGGCATGTTCGCGCCCTCGCAGACCGCCATCACGCCGTTTGCGACGAGCGCCCGCGCGGCCTCCCCATCGATCTCGTTCTGGGTCGCGCAGGGCAGCGCGACGTCGCACTTGACCGTCCAGATGCCCTTGCAGCCCTCGTGGTACTCGGCGCCGGGCACCCGCGCGGCATACTCCTTGATGCGGGCGCGCTCGACCTCCTTGATCTGCTTGACGACGTCGAGCTTGATGCCGTCCTTGTCGTAGATATAGCCGTTGGAGTCGTACATGGCGACGACCTTCGCGCCCATCTCCTGCGCCTTCTCGCAGGCGTAGATGGCCACGTTGCCCGAGCCGGAGATGACGACCGTCTTGCCAGCGAGGGAGTCGTTCTTCATCGATTTGAGCATCTGCTGGGTGAAGTAGAGCAGGCCGTAGCCGGTGGCCTGCGGGCGGATGAGGGAGCCGCCGTAGGAGAGGCTCTTGCCCGTCAGAACGCCGGTGAACTCGTTGCGCAGGCGCTTATACTGGCCGTAGAGATAGCCGATCTCCCGCGCGCCCACGCCGATGTCGCCCGCCGGGACGTCGGTGTCCGGGCCGATATGGCGGTAGAGCTCGGTCATGAAGCTCTGGCAGAAGCGCATGATCTCCCCGTCGCTCTTGCCCTTGGGGTCGAAGTCGGAGCCGCCCTTGCCGCCGCCCATCGGCAGCCCGGTCAGCGAGTTCTTGAAGCACTGCTCGAAGCCGAGGAACTTGATGACCGACGCGCAGACGCTCGGATGGAACCGCAGGCCGCCCTTATAGGGGCCGATCGCGGAGTTGTACTGAACGCGGAAGCCGCGGTTGACCTGGACGTTGCCTTCGTCGTCCACCCACGAGACGCGGAACTGAATGAACCGCTCGGGCTCGACGATCCGGTCGATGATGCCCGCCTTTACAAGGTCGGGGCGCTGGACCACAACCGGCTCAAATGATTCGAGGACCTCCCTGACCGCCTGCAAAAACTCCGGTTCGTTCGGGTTGCGCTTGCATACGGTGTCGTAGACGCCCTGCAGATATGTACTTTGAAAGGTTGACATGAAAATTCCCCCTTATCGAATTTCATCCTTATCAGATATTCTTTATTATAATGAATCATTTGCAGCGATGCAAGATGAATGTTGCAAAAAAATGGTCTTTTTTCAAAGTTTTCACGTTTTTTATATGATCTTTGCAGGATTGACGGACAAGGTTGACGGATTCGTGCGTTTGGCGTATACTTACACCAGTGTAGAGAGCGCGTTGGACAGCGGCGCGGCCCCGCTTTGCGGGGACGTGAGGAAAGTCCGGGCTTCACAGGGCGGGATACCTGCTAACGGCAGGCCGGGGCGACCCGAGGGAAAGTGCAACAGAAAGATACCGCCATCGCATCACGGGGGCTTCCCCCGCGGACGGTGGTAAGGATGGAAAGGCGAGGTAAGAGCTCACCGGGACGCGGGTAACCGCGCCGCCATGTAAACCCTATCCGAAGCAACGCCAGCTGGGACGATGCGGCGGCCCGCCGGGTCCCGAAAGGCGGCTTGAGCCGCGCGGCGACGCGCGGCCCAGAAAGATCGTTGTCCACGACAGAACCCGGCTTACAGACGCCCTCTCTACGCGCAAAAGAACCCGCAGCACATGCTGCGGGTTCTTTTTTTGGACATATCCTCCGTCGCGCGGACATATCCTGTAATGGAATCCAAAAGCCCGGAGGTGAAAAATATGGCGCTATCCATCCTGACCGCCGCCGTGGGCGCCGTCTGCCTGATCATGCTCGCCGCCCTGTGGCGTTCCCGGCATTTTCTCCGTTCCCTCTGCTTTTCCGCCCTCACCGGCAACGCCGCCCTCCTTGCCGTCTGCTGGTCCGGGACCTTCACCGGGATCGCCCTCTCCCCCAACCTCTTCACCGTCGGCGCCGCCACGCTGCTCGGCCTGCCCGGCGTGATTTCCCTGCTCGTCGTCAAGTTGATTTTCGGCGCGTGAGGGCGTATAATGATCCGGTGAACGTTTCATTTACCGGAGGACGCTATGGAGATTCGATTTTTTGACGGCACGGACAACCTCTCCGACGCGCTATGGGTGCGCGACGAGGTATTCACGAAGGAACAGGGCTTCACCATCCCCGACGAGGACGAGTTCGACGCGGTGTCGCGGCACATGGTCGTCTACCGGGAGGGCCGGCCCGCCGCCACCGGACGGGTCTACTGCGACGCGGACGGCGAGACCTTCCACATCGGGCGCATCGCGGTGTGCAAGGCCTTCCGCGGCGAGCAGCTCGGGCGGCTGCTGATGGAGCGGCTCGAGGCCGTGGCGCGGGAGGGGGCGCGAAAAAAATCGTCGTGGGCGCGCAGCTCTACGCCATCCCCTTCTATGAGAAGTGCGGCTACCGGCCCACGGGGGAACGGTTCTTCGAGGAATTCTGTGAGCATGAGACGCTTGTCAAGGAGTTTTCCTGAACATCCCCGGCACAAAAAAACGCCCGGCCGAAAGGCCGGGCGTTTGTCCGCAAATCGCTTATTTCATCGCGTAGCTGATGAGATAGACCGCAAGCGTGATGACCACAAACGCGATCCCCGTATACTTGGTGACGCGGACCATGGTCGCCTGCATCGAGCGGTTTTTGTTCTTCCCGAGATAGGACGATTCATTCGAGCCGGCAAGCGCGTTCAGTCCGTTGCCTTTACCCTCCTGAAACATGACAGTCACGGTAATCACAACGGCAGCAATCATAATCAGGACGCCGCCGATGATTTCAATCGCATTCATCCTTTTTTTACCTCCGATTCCTGAGTACTCCAACTCGTAATATGATAGCATAATCACCCTTTCAATGCAAGGGTTTCAAATAATTTTTTCCGTTTTGCATCTTTTCATCCCCCAGGCGCATACTAAAAACGGTTTTTACCTCGAAATTGCGTTTGCACGGGGCGGAAAACCCGAGCCGGACGGGCCTCCCGTCCGGCTTCTGTTTTTTTGCCGCTCGGGGAGCGGCGGAGCTTTCATGGGAATTGCCGCCCGTGGGCGGCAAGAATCACGAGCGCGTTCCGCCGCGCACCACGGGTTCCTTTTCGGACGGACGAAAAGGAACCAAAAGTCCGCTCAAGGGGACTTCCGCCAGTCCCCTTGAGAAACCCCCGGGAGTACCTTGCCAGTACCCGCAGGTTACAGCCGCTCCCAACAGGTACACCAGCTGAAGGCTCAATTCAGGTTGCGGGCGCACCCCACGACCGAAGCCGGATGGCTCGCCAAGGACGCCCGGCGGAAAGCAACGCCTGTCCCGGGCGTTCGCGCGCTCTGCGCGCGTGCGCGGCAAAGCCGCGCAGTTTTCCGCCTCCCTGTGGGAGATGCGAGCAAAATAAAAGCGGTCGTGCCTCCCATATGGGAACTCCCGGTACGGTTCCGGGGGCTCGCCGACAGAGGCATTGCGCCCGCGGCGCAGCGGCTGGCGGGATGCTGTAAACTCGTTCGTTCATCCGTGGCGGGGCACCGCCGACTTTGGCCGCAGGCCAACCGGAGGCGGCGCGGGGGTCGCAGGGGCGAAGCCCCTCGTGCCCTTCTTTGGTTCCTTTCTTGGGCAAGCAAGAAAGGAACTCGCTGTCGGTCGACTACCGACAAACTATACCGCTCACTGAGCGGTGAACCTAAGCCTGCCGTCGGCCGCCAGCCGGCAGCTCCGCCGCTCCCCGAGCGGCAAATCTAAGCAGGCTTCTTCATCGTGAGCGAGATGCGATTGCGGGGCACATCCACCGACAAAACCCATACGGTGATGATGTCGCCCACCTTGAGCAGTTCGCTTGGATGCTTGATGAAGCGGTTGGTGATCTGGGATATGTGCACCAGGCCGTCCTGGTGCACGCCGATGTCCACGAATACGCCGAAGTCGATGACGTTGCGCACCGTTCCGGTGAGCTCCATGCCGGGCTTCAGGTCCTTGAGGTCCATGATGTCGGTGCGCAGCATGGGCGGGGGCAGCTCGTCGCGCAGGTCGCGTCCCGGTTTCATGAGGTCGCAGACGATATCGCGCAGGGTGGGCACGCCGACGCCGCATGCCTCCGCGACCTTCCCCTCCCCGGCGGCGCGGACCTTGTCCGGCAGTCCGGCCAGGTTCCCCGCCGCCACGTCGTCCAACGTATAGCCGAAGCGCGCGAGCAGCGCCTTGGCGGCGTCATAGCTCTCGGGATGCACGCCCGTATTGTCCAGGACGTTTTTCGCGTGGGGGATGCGCAGGAAGCCCGCGCACTGCTCATAGGCCTTGGGGCCGAGCTTGGGGACTTTTTTAAGCTGGGCACGGGAGGTGAACGCGCCGTTCTCCTCCCGCCAGGCGACGATGTTTTTCGCGACCGTGGCCGAAAGGCCCGACACATAGCCGAGCAGGGAGGCCGAGGCGGTGTTGAGGTCGACGCCGACCCGGTTGACGCAGTCCTCCACCACGCCGCCGAGCGTCTCGTCGAGCCGCTTGGGGGGCATGTCGTGCTGGTACTGTCCGACGCCCACCGACTTGGGGTCGATTTTCACAAGCTCGGCCAGCGGGTCCTGGAGCCGCCGTGCGATCGACACCGCGCTGCGCAGCGACACGTCGAATTCGGGGAACTCGGCCGCGCCCAGCTTGGAGGCGGAATAGACCGACGCCCCCGCCTCGTTCACCATCATGTAGCTGAGGCCGCAGTCCAGCTCCCGGATGAGCTCCGCGGCGAAGATCTCGCTCTCCTTCGAGGCGGTGCCGTTGCCGATCGAGAGCACCTGCACCCCGTGCTTTTTGATGAGCGCCGAAAGCGTCCGCTTGGCCTCGGCGGTTTTATTTTGGGGCGGCGTCGGATAGATAACCGTCGTGTCGAGCACCTTGCCGGTCGGGTCGACCACCGCGATCTTGCAGCCGGTGCGGTAAGCGGGGTCGATCGCGAGCACCGTCCTGCCCTTGACGGGCGGCTGCATGAGCAGCGCCTTGAGGTTCACGCCGAAATTCTTAATCGCCTGCTCGTCCGCCATGTCGGTCAGGTCGGCCCGCATCTCCCGTTCCAGCGACGGATGCACCAGGCGCTTGTAGGCGTCCTCGACCGCCGCCGTGACGAGCGGGGACGTGACGCTTCCCTTTTTGACGAAGAGCCCGGTCAGCAGGCCGGCGGCGTAGTCCGCGTCCGCCTCGACCGACACCTTGAGGAAGCCCTCCTTTTCGCCGCGGTTGATGGCGAGCACCCGGTGGCTCGGCACCTTGGAGACCGGCTCCGCATAGTCGTAGTAGGTCGCGTAGACCGAATCCCTGCCCGCGTCGGCGGCGGCGCTCCGCAACACCGCGTTGCGCCGGTAGTATTCCCGCAGACGCTGGCGGCCCTCCGCGCTGTCCGACACCTGCTCCGCGATGATGTCCGACGCGCCCGCGAGCGCGTCCTCCACCGACGCGACCTCCTTCTCCGGGTCCACGAAGGGCCGGGCAAGCTCCTCCGGCGTGCCCGACATGCGGTCCTGCGCGAGCAGCAGCGCGGCAAGCGGTTCGAGGCCGCGTTCCTTCGCGATCGTCGCGCGGGTGCGCCGCTTCTGCTTATAAGGGCGGTAGATGTCCTCGAGGCGCGCAAGCGTCTCGGCCGACGCGATGTCGGCGGCGAGTTCGTCGGTCATCTTACCCTGCTCGGTGATTGAGGCGGAGACCTCCTCCCGGCGCTTTTGCAGCCCGCGCAGGTAGTCCAGCCGGTCCGCCAGCTCGCGGAGCACCTGGTCGTCGCACGAGCCCGTCTTCTCCTTGCGGTAGCGTGCGATGAACGGGATCGTATTTCCCTCGTCGATCAGTGCGATGATGTTGTTCACATAGTCCTTCGCGATGTGGAATTCCCTTGAGAGGATCGCTGAAAAGTCCATTTTCATATCCATCCTGTTATATTTATTGTAATATTAACTATTTGTTCTTTCGGCGCAGCAGGATAAGCACCACGCAGCCCACGACGGATAGCGCGGTCAGCACCCCGGCGAGCAGCATGGGCGGCAGGATGTTCGTCGTCGTATAGATGGCGGTGGGGCCGTCCGCGCCGCCGATGATGGCGATCGAACCCGCGCCCTCCGCGATGTGGAACTGCACACTCTCCCCGAGCAGCCGGTCCGCCCACCAGAACAGCAGCCGCCTGCCCAGCAGGATCAGCATGGCAAGCGCCGCGCAGGCGGTCGTCCCGATTTTGACCGCCCTGTAAAGGGTTTTCCCTTTCATAACTCCATCTCCCCGTTTCCTGAAAATCCGCTTCCCGCCCCGCCGCCGCAAGCCGCGCCGGCGGGCGCAAACGCCGCCTGGAAATGTGCTTATTGTACCATAAATCCGGGCCCGCTTCAACCGGACGGGCCGCCGCGCCCGTATCAAAAAGGGCCCCGTCCGCTAAGGCGGACGGGGCCCTTTTTCAGAGTTTTTTCTGTTGCTCGGCGAGCCAGGCGGCCGCGGCCTCGAGTCCCTGGGCATCCAGCGGGAAGGTCTCCTCCCCCAGCATGAGCCCGTGCTCCTGGCAGTATTCGAGGCAGTAGGTCTGGTAGGCCCACACCTTGATTTCCTCGCCGTCGGGTTTCAGTTTATAGCGGAAATTCCCCTCGCTGCCCGTATGGGTGTTTTTCTCCTTCAGAAAATCGAGCATCGGCAGGTCCATGCAGTCATCCCTTTCATGCGGTGATGGCTCCATTCTATCACGGACGGGCAAAAAAGTACAGCGCCCGGGTCAGTAGAGGCCTCCCAGATAGATGCGCTCCTTAGGGGCCGGGGCCGGAATGGAACGCGAGCTCTCCCTCGAGCTCCTTTTTGATGATCGACAAGACGATCGACAGCCAGATGCTTTCCGCCTCCTCCAGGGAGAATCCCATGGGCAGGCCGATGCCGTTATCCTCGAACGCCATCCCGATACGATCGTCGGTGATGCGCGCCTCGACGCGGATGCGCTTGTCCGCTTACTCCTCCGGAGAGGCGTATTTGAAGCTGTTGCTGACCAACTCATTTATGACGAGCGCGATGAAGGTGGCCTTTTTATAGGCGATATAGATGTCGTCCAGGTCAAGGGTGATCAGCACGTCCGGGGCCGAGTTGCGGTAAAAGCACAAAATCCGTTCCACCCGGCGCGCCGCTCGGCTGGGCGGTACGGGAGCTTCCGCGGTATATGCTGATCTTCGTGCTGATCCTTTCCTGCGTCATCCTCGTCCTGCTCGTGCTGGTTCATCGGCTGCGTGCTTGGCGCGGTCAACGGCTTCCACGCCCGGATGCCGCCTTTGTGGCCACGCTGGGCATACGCTGATACTCGGCTTCGACAAGCAGCTCACGCTGGGGGCCTCCTTCTATTCCGATTATTGGCCCCCCGTTTTTACCCTGCTCGGGCAGGGCAGTCTCGGCGGGATCCCCGTCGCGGTCCTGCTGCTGGCGATGATCTTCATCACCATCTACGGTAGTAATCGCCCGTCTCGCGACCGAAGTATTCCCCGCAGTAGCGGAAGGGGTTCACATCCAGCGGCTCCGGATGCCCTTCGTTGCCAAAGGCGTCGTACCGGTAGTTCTTCAGCAGGTTGCCCAGCGCGTCCATCTGCTGCACCACGTCCTCGAGTGTGGCAATCAAATTAACAGGGCCGGACAGTTATGCTCGGCCCTGTTTCCAGATATTGTAAATATTTTTATTGAATTTTTAGTTTTCTATATATAATTTGTATTTCACCGCCATCTGTAAGGATTCTATGTTCCCAGAGTCCCCCTTTGACCTTTTCAAATTCATCGTATCCCCAGCGCATTTCCCCGCCGAGCCAGTGCTTATCTTGCGGGATGTCAAGCAGAAATTTTTCCACACCGAGATATGTAATTACATAATGATTTCCTACAATGGAAATGCCAATGTCAACTTTGCCTTTATCATCACCGACTGTCATATAATTGATTTGTGCGACAATAGCATCATGAAAATTTTGGGAGTTAAGATAACGCTCCAAAAAGGTTTCCGGAAGGTCTGCACTAACTTTTTTAAATTCGGCACTGTACTTTCGGACGGAATCATTCCATTTTTCAAATGCCTCGTTCCGTTCATTTTTATCGATTGAGTTCATCATTTCCCAATATTCTTTTTTAAAGTATTTCATAAGAGTCTCCTTCAAATCTATAATATTAACCAAACACAGGGATGGGACCTGAAAATGGAGCCCAACTAAAGCTAAAATCAAAATTTGCTCCAAAGAAAGGGAATAATACCGTTGAATTGGGCCCTGTTGTTTGAGGTTGATTTAGTTCAATATAATCCCCCCTCCATAACGTAATAACCTGCAAGCATCTCTGAGGTAGGCATCGCCATAATTTCTCCTGTCGCATAATACTCTCGAACTCGCTTTCCGTCAGGGAATACAAAGGTCCACCCCTTTTCATCGGTTTCGATTGTAATTTTATCTGCCCAGTCTTGCTGGTTCGCCTGCCAGTCCCAATCAGTTTCTTCTTTAAGTCTCTCAAGAACTTTTGTCGGCGGATCTCCGGGCGATTTTTTGTTTTTATCGTGAGGAGATCCATCATCATTTTGCGAGAATTTCTTCTTCCCATCTTTATACTCGAGATGAACGTGCTTTAAGCCTTTATCAGTATGCGGAGGATCTATCCGTACCTTCCAACCTTTCCCCAAGTCAATCCATTTTGATCTGTTACCGCTTGGATCAATGAGGTTAATAGAATCTCCACGGCAATAAATATAAAGATTGAGGCTGAGCGGATCGATGGCCTTCTTATCTCCGGGTAGGGATACCTCGGAACTACGTGTAGAATCTTCGGCGGTAAACCTGCCGGTTCTCGGGTCGTAGCATCTCGCACGCAGGTAGTAATCGCCCGTCTCGCGGTCGAAGTATTCCCCGCAGTAGCGGAAGG
>NZ_JANFZX010000006.1:0-107094 GCF_024461615.1 Anaerotruncus sp. DFI.9.16 | reverse complement strand
GGCCGCCCGATTGGGCGGCCGCTTTGTTGCGTGGTTGGAAGCTTTCAATAGGGGGACGAATGGGCGGGGAGGCTAATAGGCGAGGGCGGGGTCGAGCTTTTCCGCCCACAGCTCGCCGAGCGCGGCGAGGTCGGCGCGGAACTCCTCGGGCGTCTGGGTCTCCTTCTGGGTGAGCTCGTCGAGCACCTCGAACACGAAGGCGTCCCTGCCGCACGCCTTCCAGTCGGCGGAGAGCTTGTGCCAGTTGCAGCAGTCGGTCATTTGGGAAAACTCGAACTTGCCCTTCGAGCCGGAGAGGTTCGTTTCGGCGGCCAGCAGGTAGCGGCCGTTCCGGGTGTTGCGGATGACGTAGACGCCGCCCGAAAGGGGACGGCTCTTGTAGGCGTTCAGCAGCTCCTTTTTATGCGCGTCCATCAGTATCCCATCTCCTTTAAGAGCCGCGCGAGGACGGAAAACCGTTCGCCGAGGCGTTCCCCCTCGTCGGAGAGGGCCTGGCTGAAGAGCTTGATGTCCTCCCCGATCATCGGGTTTTCGGTGCAGACCGAGACGGTCATCGCGTCCCCCTCGAGCCCCACCCGGTCGATGACCGGGTGCTCCGGGTCGTAGAATTCCGGGTGGCGGTAGCTCTCCTCGCGGAAGAACTGGCAGGCGCGGGCGGTGAGGATGGCCAGGTCGAGCACCCGGTGCAGGGGCAGCTCCTCCGACTGGCGGGACCATTTGCCGCCCGTGTGGCGCCACACCTTGGCGGAGATGTCGAGCTTCCCGCGGTCGTTCCACTGGGCAAGCCCGAGGGAGAGGCCCTTGGCGTCGGTTCCGGGGAAGCGGTGCTCATCGATCGCCTCGTAGTCCTCGACCGCGATGACGGGTTTATGTTTTAACGTTGTCGGGATGTTCATGGGGAATCCTCCATTTACTAAATTAGTCATTTACTAATTTAGATTATAGCAGAGGCGCCCTCGCCTGTCAAGCGGCAGGTTGTGGATTGCAACAGACGGGTGGACGTGGTATAATAGTCTATGTATGAGTGGGCCGGCCCCGCTTGGGAAACCGACAACATCGTTACAAACGAGGTTTTGAAGTGAAGAAAAGTAATCATCCGTTCCAATCCTTTTTGCTGATCGCAATCGGGTGCTGCGCGGCCGTCACGGTGGCCACGCTGTTCTTCAATATCCGGCTGTTTTATATCTGCGCGTTCGTCACGGTGGCGTGCGCGGTGCTGCTCGTGTGGCAGGTCCAGCTTGCGAAGCGGCAGATCAGCCGCTTCCTGGTCACGATGGGGCAGACGCTGACCACCGTGCAGCAGGACGCGCTGACGGGGTTCCCCATCCCGGTGTTCGTGTGCAGCGGGGAGGGGGAGATCGTCTGGTGCAACCGACTCGGGCAGAAGGAGATCCTCGGGGAGGAGAACTGCTACGGCAAGAGCATCTACACCATCCTGACCGGCGTGGACATCACCCGGACCTGTCCCGAGGGCGGCTACGACACCGAATACAAGGGGCGGTTTTACGCCGCCTATGTGGCGCGCGCGGTCAGCGAAGAGGAAGAGCTCTATATGGTGTACTTCTTCGAGAACACCGAGCTCAAGCGCTACGCGCGCGAATACTTTGAGACCCGCCCGTCGGTCATGCTGATCCTGGTGGACAACTACGAGGAGCTCCAGCAGAACATGAAGGACAACGAGCGCGCGCGGGTGATGGGCCAGATCGAATACGCGGTGAGCAAGTTCGTCAACGACAGCGGCGGGCTGCTGCTCAAGACCGAGCGCGACCGGTTCACCGCGGTGATGGAGGAGCGAAGCCTGCGCGGCGTCATTTCGGCGCGGTTCACCCTGCTCGAGCAGGTGCGCGCGATCGAGACGGAGACCAAGATGGTCCCGACTCTGTCGGTCGGCGTCGGCCGCGACGCGGCCACCCTGGAGGAGAGCGAACGGTTCGCGCGCCAGGCGCTCGATATGGCGCTCGGGCGCGGCGGAGACCAGGCCGCGGTGCGGAGCGCGTCGGGCTACGAATTCTTCGGCGGCGTCTCGAGCGGCATGGAGAAGCGCACCAAGGTCAAGACGCGCATCGTCGCGACCGCGCTCGCCGAGCTGATCTCCGGCAGCGACAACGTGCTCGTCATGGGCCACCGCGCCGCCGACCTCGACTGCTTCGGCGCGTCGGTGGGCATCATGAAAGCCGCCCGCCTCATGGGCAAGGAGGCCTACGTCGTCATCCGCAGGAACACCAACCTTGTGACGCTCGAATATGAGCGGCTGCTCCAGAACGGGTTCGAGGGGATGTTCCTCGAGCCGGAGGACGCGCTGCCCAGGATCACCCGCAAGACGCTGCTCGTCATCTGTGACACCCACGTCAAGCACATCCTCGAGTCGGAGGCGGTCTTCGACGCCTGTAAGAACGTCGTCGTCGTCGACCACCACCGCAAGATGGTCGGCCACATCGATAAAGCCGTCATCTTCTACCACGAGCCCTACGCGTCGAGCGCGTCGGAGATGGTCACCGAGCTGGTGCAGTATTTCGGCGACAAGCTGCGGCTCGGCCGCCCCGAGGCCGAAGCGCTGCTGGCGGGCATCATGCTCGACACCAAGAACTTCATCATCAAGACGGGGGTGCGCACCTTCGAGGCCGCGGCCTACCTGCGCAAGATCGGCGCGGATACGGTCGAGGTGCGGCGGATGTTCGCCCTGTCGATGGAGAGCTACCAGCGCCGCGCCAAGCTGGTCGCCAACGCGGAGGTCTACCGCGGCTGCGCGATCGCCGTGTCGCCCGACCGTGAAGCGCCCGACATCCAGGTGACGGCGGCGCAGGCCGCGGACGAGCTGCTCGGCATCATCGGCGTGCAGGCGTCCTTCCTCGTCTTTGAGATGAACGGCGGCGTGTCGATCTCGGCGCGCAGCATGGGGCAGCTCAACGTCCAGATCATCATGGAAAAGCTGGGCGGCGGCGGGCACCTCACGATGGCGGGGGCGCAGCTTTCCGGTATGCCGCTCGACGAGGCGTACCGCAGGCTGGTCGCGGCGATCGACCAGTACTTTGAGGAAAACAGCAGAAATTAGTCCCGGAAGGCGCACGCGCCAGACGGAGATCGCATTTGGCAGGCCCCCGGAAGGGGACCGGAAGGGAGACGGAACAATGAAAGTGATTCTGACACAGGACGTCAAGGGAAGCGGCAAGAAGGGGGAGCTCGTCAAGGTTTCCGACGGGTACGCCCGCAATTTCCTGCTGCCCAAGGGGCTGGCGATCGAGGCGAGCGCCCAGGCGCTCGGCGAGATGAAGGCGCGGCAGGCGTCGGTCGAGCACAAGGCCGCGGTGGAAAAGCAGGCAGCTCAGGAGATGGCCGGGAAGATCGGCGGCAAGACGGTGAAGATCGCGGCCAAGGCGGGCGCGAACGGCAAGCTGTTCGGCTCGGTCACGAGCAAGGAGATCTCCGAGGAGCTCTCCCGCCAGTTCGGCGCGCAGATCGACAAGCGCAAGATCGTCATGGACTCCGACATCAAGGCGTTCGGCAGCTACACCGTGCAGGTGAAGCTGCACCCGGGCATCGTGGCGGACGTCTACGTGGTTGTCGGCGAAGCGGAATAACCGGATGCTGTGAGGGAAGGAGGGGCTGCGTTGGCGGAATTTAATCTGGACACGGGGGAATACGGCCGGCAGATGCCCTACAGCCTCGAGGCGGAGCAGAGCGTGCTCGGCGCGGTGCTGATCGATCCCTCCTGCTTCGCGCTGGTGATGGAGAACCTGCGGTCGGCGGCGTTCTACCGCCCCCAGCACCAGCAGATCTTCGACGTGATGACCAACATGTTCAATATGAACCGGACGATGGACTTCATCACGATCCTTGACGCGGTCAAGGGGGAGCAGATCTTCGAGACTGACGAGGACGCCAAAATCTACCTGACCAATCTCGCGCAGGTGGTGCCCTCGTCGGCGAACGTCGAGGCGTATTGCAGGATCGTGCGCGAAAAATATTACGTGCGCCGGCTGATCACCGCCTCGCGGGAGATCATCGACATGGCGCAGGAGTCCCAGGCGGAGTCCGACGTGCTGCTCGACTCGGCCGAGCAGAGCATCTTCGACATCCGCCAGGGGCGCAACACGAGCTCCTTCAAGCATATCCGCACGGCGATCACCGAGACCTACGAGCTGCTCCAGCACCTCTCGGGCGAGGACCGGGACAAGTATAAGGGCATCTCGACCGGCTATCCGGCGCTCGACCGGGTGATCACCGGGCTCAACAAGACCGACCTCATCCTTATCGCGGCCCGCCCCGGTATGGGCAAGACCTCCCTCGCGCTCAACATCGCGGAGAACGTCGCCACCAAGGGGGGGCGCACGGTCGCCGTTTTCTCGCTCGAGATGAGCAGCGAGCAGCTCGCGCAGCGCCTGCTTTCGTCGCAGGCATCGGTCGAGGGGCAGCTGCTGCGCACGGGCGAGCTCACGGGCGACGACTGGGTGCGCATCGCGATGGCGTCGCAGGTGCTCTCCAAGGCGGACGTCTACCTCGACGACACGCCGGGCATCACGGTGGGGGAGATGAAGGCGAAGCTGCGCCGGCTCAAAAAGGTCGACCTCGTCATCATCGACTACCTCCAGCTGATGTCCACCGGGCGGCGCAGCGAAAACCGCGTGCAGGAGGTCTCGGAGATCACCCGAAACCTCAAGATCATGGCCAAGGAGCTAAACGTCCCGGTCATCACCCTTTCCCAGCTCTCCCGCGGACCGGAGAGCCGCACCACCCACAAGCCGATGCTCTCCGACCTGCGCGAATCGGGCTCGATCGAGCAGGACGCCGACATCGTCCTGCTGCTCTACCGCGAGGACTACTACGCGCGCGAGGAGGCGGAGGAGCGCAACATCGCCGAGTGCGACGTGGCCAAGAACCGCCATGGCGAGGTGGGGGTCGTCAAGCTCGGCTGGGACAACCGTTACACGAGATTTACGAATTTGGAGCTGGGGCGCGATGAACCGTAAGGCGAGGGCGACAATTGAAGAGTTTTCCATGCTCCGGCAGGGTGACACGGTCACGGCGGCGGTTTCGGGCGGCGCCGACTCGGTCGCCCTGCTTGATTTTTTGTGCTCGCTCACCGACCTTCGCCTGACGGTGCGCGCCTGCCACCTCAACCACTGCCTGCGCGGGGAGGAGAGCGACCGGGACGAACAGCTCGTGCGCACGATGTGCGAACAGTATGGAATCCCGCTCGACCTGCGCCGGGTCGAGGTCAAGGCGCTCGCGCGGGAGCGGGGCGTGTCGATCGAGGTCGCGGCGAGGGAGGCGCGCTACGCCTTCTTCGACGAGCTCGCGGAAAAATACCGCTGCAGGATCGCGACGGCGCACACCCTCTCGGACGCCGCCGAGACGGTGCTTTTGAATCTCGCGCGCGGCACCGGAATCGCCGGGCTCTGCGGCATCCCGCCGGTGCGCGGGGCGGTCGTGCGGCCGCTCATCGGCTGCACCCGGCGGGAGACGGAGGACTACTGCGCGGCCCACGGTCTCTGCTACGTCACCGACAGCACCAACCTGACCGACCGCTACACCCGCAACCACATCCGCCACAACGTCCTGCCGCAGCTTTTCCGGGTGAATCCCGAGGCGCTCGCGGCCGTCGGGCGGATGACCGACTCTCTGCGGCGGGACGCCGACTGCCTCGCACGGCTCGCGGGGGAGGCGGGGGAGAAGCTCCGCCGGGAGGGCGGCTACGACGCGGCGGGGCTCGCGGCGCTGCATCCGGCGCTCCGCTCCCGCATCATCGCCTCGCTGCTCGAGGCGGGCGGCGTCGAACGCTCGGCCGAGCGGATCGGCGCGGTCGCCGGGATGCTGGTGAACAGCCGCAGGCACACGATGCAGGTCGGGCCGCGCCTCTACGTCACCGTGCGGGGAGGGGTGCTGCGGCTGGAACGTCGCGGGGAGCGCCCCGCGCCGATCGCGCCGCGGCAGCTCGAGAAGGCGCGGCTTGACGGCGCGCGGATTCCGCTGGACGATGGAAAAGCAATAGAATTTTCGGTCATAAACTGTGCAGATTATGAAATTTTTGAGAACATTCCGGATAAGGGATTAAAAAACGCGGCCGACTATGATAAAATAAATGTTGATATTTTTTTACGTTCACGGCAGGCGGGCGACCGGATGAAGCCCGCCGGGCGCGGATGTACGAAAACGCTCAAAAAGCTCTTTTCCGAGCTTGGGCTCGATGGACGCGAGCGGCTGTGCGTGCTGGCCGACAGCGAGGGGGTCTTCTTTGCGGAGGGCGCCGGCGTGGACGAGCGGGTGCGGGTGGGCCGCGGGACGAAAAACATCATGATGATCACCCTCGCGCCGGAGCCCGGGGCGGGGGACAAACGAGCGGAGGATGAATAGGCATGGCGAAAGGGAATATGACGGACGACATCCTGAAGGTACTGATCGAGGAAGATGCGATCGCGGAAAAGGTAAAGGAACTCGGCGCGAAAATCTCCGCGGATTACGCGGGCAAAAAACTGCTGGTGCTCGGCGTGCTCAAGGGATCGTTCGTCTTTATGGCCGATCTCATCCGCGCGATCACCGTCCCCTGCGAGATCGAATTCATGGCTGTTTCGAGCTACCGCTCCGGCGTAAAATCCTCGGGAGTGGTTAAGATAATCAAGGATATCGACATCAACCCCCAGGACTACAACATCCTCATCGTCGAGGACATCCTCGACAGCGGCCTGACCCTCAAATACCTCAAGGAGCTGCTCATGCAGCGGCACGCGTCGGACATCCGCATTGCGACGCTGCTGGATAAGCCCGCCCGCCGCGCCGCGGACATCCAGGCGGACTACACCTGCTTCGAGGTGCCCGACGAGTTCGTGGTCGGCTACGGGCTCGACTTTGCGGAGAAATACCGCAACCTCCCCTATGTGGGCGTGCTCAAGCCGGAGGTCTACGAAAAGTAGTCCCGCGCCGCCGTGCGGCGCGCTTTGGGCGCGCAATGATTTGACAGGAGTGAATCTGATTTGAACAAAAAGTCAAGAGGCATCGGCATCTGGCTTTCGACCTTTCTGCTGCTGATGCTCATGGCCGTGCTGATGTTCTCGTCGATGCGGCAGACCCCCGTCACCGAGAAGTATTCCGACGTGCTCGGGTATTTCCAGCGGCAGGAGGTCAAGGAATACACCCTCGACCTGGGCACCGGCGAACTGAAGATGACCTTCCAGGACGACACGACCAAGGACTACAAGGTCCCCAACGTCGTGCTCTTCCTCGACGATATCAGTTCCGACAAGCCGGACGGCACCAAGAGCTTCGTCCGGCAGTACAACGAGGCGCACCCCGACGCCCCGATGGTCTACGACCACTTCCCGATCAAGCAGACCCCCTGGTGGGTGAGCCTGCTGCCGACCCTCGTGCTCGTGGGCCTGCTCGTCTTCTTCTACTACATGATGATGAAGCAGGCGCGCGGCGGCGGCACGGGCGGCGTGATGAGCTTCGGCAAGGCGAAGCCCCGCGCCCCCGAGGAGGGCCCGAAGGTGACCTTCCAGGACGTCGCGGGCGCGGACGAGGAGAAGGAGGAGCTCGTCGAGATCGTCGAGTTCCTCAAGAACCCCTCCAAATTCAACTCCCTCGGCGCGCGCATCCCCAAGGGCGTGCTGCTTATGGGCCCTCCCGGAACCGGTAAGACGCTGCTTGCCAAGGCGGTCGCCGGAGAGGCGGGCGTGCCCTTCTTCTCGATCTCCGGCTCCGACTTCGTCGAGATGTTCGTCGGCGTCGGCGCGTCGCGTGTGCGCGACCTCTTTGAGCAGGCCAAAAAGAACGCCCCGTCCATCGTCTTCATCGACGAGATCGATGCGGTCGGCCGCCACCGCGGCGCGGGACTCGGCGGCGGGCACGATGAGCGCGAGCAGACCCTCAACCAGCTGCTCGTCGAGATGGACGGCTTCGGCACCAACACGGGCGTCATCATCATCGCGGCGACCAACCGCCGCGACATCCTCGACCCGGCGCTGCTGCGTCCCGGCCGCTTCGACCGCCAGATCGCGGTCGGCTATCCCGACATCAAGGGGCGCGAGGCGATCTTGCGCGTCCACACCAAGAATAAACCGATCGCGCCCGACGTGAACCTGCATACGATCGCCGCGTCGACCGTCGGCTTCACCGGCGCGGACCTCGAAAACCTCGCGAACGAGGCGGCGCTGCTCGCCGCCAAAAAGAACCTCCGGGCGATCACAATGACCGAGATCGAGGAGGCGACCATCAAGGTGATCGCCGGCCCCGAGAAGAAGAGCCGGGTGGTCACCGAGAAGGACAAAAAGCTCACCGCCTACCACGAGGCGGGGCACGCGGTCTGCACCTACTATCTGCCCACGCAGGACCCGGTGCACCAGATATCGATCATCCCGCGCGGCATGGCGGGCGGCTACACCCTTTCGCTGCCGGGCGAGGACAAATCCTACATGACCAAGCGGGAGATGAACGAGGAGATCGTCACCCTGCTCGGCGGGCGCGTGGCGGAGAAGCTCGTGCTCGAGGACATCTCGACTGGCGCCTCCAACGACATCGAGCGCGCCACCAAGGTCGCGCGCAACATGATCATGCGTTACGGCTTCTCGGAGAAGCTGGGGCCCATCGTCTACGGGCACGACGAAAACGAGATCTTCCTCGGCCGCGACTTCTCGAGCACTCCGAGCTACTCGGAAAACGTCGCCGCCGAGATCGACGCGGAGATCCGCGAGATCATCGACACCGCCTTCGAGCGCGCGGTCGAAATCCTCACCGAGCACATGGATCAGCTGCACCAGGTGGCGCAGTACCTCTTCGAGCACGAGAAGATGGAGGAGGACCAGTTCGCCGCGATGATGGAGGGCAGGCCGGTCCCGGAGACCTCCGGGTCCTCCTTCTACCACGCCGCGCCCGGCCGGCAGCCTGAGCCGCCCAAGGACACCGCCCCCAAAGAGGAACCCGCCCCGGGAGGGCAGGCTCCCCCCGCGGAGCACCCGGACAATTCGCCGTTCGGGGAGGAATGGAATCACTTTTAGCGGGAGGTAAGGAAGATGCTCTTCGACAAGATCATCACGCTGTCGCTCAACCCCGTGGCGGACATCACCCTCTATGTGGACGGGTTCATCATGGGCAGCGAGAACAACGTCACCAGCGAACTGTACGATTCGGCGGGCAAGGCGGTCGACGTTTCGCGCGTGCTGCAAAGCTATGAGCTCGCGAACACCGCGCTCATCGTGGCCGGACAGGAGAACAGCAAGCGCTATTTCGAGCGCCTCAACGACGAGCATGTCCGGACGCGGGTCATCCTCGCGCCCGGGCGGATGCGCGAAAACATCAGCATCGTCACCCCGGACGGCACCTTCACCCGGCTGATCCGCAAGAGCCCCAAGATCCGCCAGCGCACGATCGACGAGCTGGAGACGGCGCTGTCGGAGGAGATCCGCCCGGCGACGCTGGTCGTGGTGGCGGGCGCGATGCCCGAAGGGGTCACCGACGACATCTTCTGCGAAATCTGCATGTTCATCAAGGATTGCGGCGGTACGGTCGCGCTGGACACCCGCTCCGCCACGCTGGAAAACGTCGCCAAGATCCAGCCGTGGGTGATCAAGCCCAACTTCGAGGAGTTGTGCATGCTCGTCGGCCGCCCGCTCGAATCGCTCGAGCAGATCAAGGCCGCCGTCAAGCAGCTTGCCGATCTCGGCGTGCGCCACGTGCTCGCGAGCATGGGCGCGGAGGGGATGGTCTACGGGGACGGCAAGGTTACATACAAGGCCGACGTCCCCGAGCTTTCGGAGATCAAATCCACCATCGGCGCAGGCGACGCGGCCCTCGCGGGCTTCATCATCGCCCACGATTACAAGTACGACCCCAAGCGCTCGCTGCAGTTCGCGGCGGCCTTCGGGACGGCCTCCTGCCTCGTGGAGGGCACAAACCCGCCCCGGCGCATCTCGGTCGCGATGGTCAATAACCAGGTATCCGTATACGAAATCTGAAAAAGAGGGCCGGAGGAATCCGGCCCTTTTCAAAGGGGAGGACAAGCAAGTGAGCAAGCTGTTGGTTGTGGTCGACTACCAGAACGATTTTGTAAACGGGAGCCTTGGGTTCCCGGGCGCGGAGGCGCTCGAGGAGCCGATCTGCCGCAAGATTGAGGAGTACAAGGCCCGCGGGGACGACGTGGCGTTCACCTTCGACACCCACGGGGAGGACTACCTGGAGACGCAGGAGGGCAAAAACCTGCCCGTCACCCACTGTGTGCGGGGGATGCCGGGCTGGGAGCTCTACGGGAGGGTGGCCGATTACTGCGACGCGCTGACCCCCTGCTTCCACAAGCCCGCCTTCGGATCGATGGCGCTGGCCTACTACGCCAAGACGCAGGGCTATGAGGAGGTTGAGCTGTGCGGGCTGGTGTCCAACATCTGCGTGATCTCCAACGCGGTGCTCGTTAAGGCCGCGCTGCCCGAGGCGCGGGTGTCGGTCGACGCGCGGTGCACCGCCTGCGCCGACCCGGCGATGAACGATAAGGCGCTCGACGTGATGGAGGGCCTCCAGGTCGCCGTTACCAACCGGTAATCCAGGATAAAAGGGGCGGGCAGCCAGGGGCTGCCCGCCCCTTTGCTTCATTTGAAAGAAAAACGGGTTGATTTCGTTATCGCGTTGTGCTAAGATGGAACAACAAATGAGGTGACGGCAGTGAAACAGCGGGAATACCGGATTTTGGAGCTTTTGACCGAGCGCAAGCGGATCGAAGTGGCCGCGCTGGCGCGGGAGATCGGCGTTTCGCAGGTGACGGTCCGCAAGGACCTCGACGCGCTGGAGGAGAAGGGGGTCATCCACCGGGAGCACGGCTGGGCCGTGCTTTGCAGTCCGGACGACCTCAACGGGCGCATCGCCTACCACTATGAGGCGAAACGCCGCATCGCGGCGCGCGCGGCGGAGCTGGTGCGGGACGGCGAGACGGTCATGATCGAGAGCGGAAGCTGCTGCGCGCTGCTGGCGGACACACTGGCGGGCGCGGGCCGGGATGTGACGATCATCACCAACAGCGCGTTCATCGCCGGGTACGTGCGGGGGAAGCCGGGCGCGAAGGTGATCTTGCTGGGCGGCGTCTACCAGAACGACGCCCAAGTGATGGTGGGGCCGCTAGTGCGGCAGTGCGCGGAAAACTTCTGCGTCGACCGGCTGTTTATCGGCACTGACGGCTACGCGAGCCGCAGCGGCTTCACCAACAGCGACCACCTGCGGGCGCAGGCGGTGCGGGATATGGCCGCACAGGCGGAGGAGGTGGTCGTGCTGATGGAGAGCAGCAAGTTCGGGCGCCACGGCGTGGTGCCGCTCCAGCTCGCGGAGAAGGCGCGGACGGTGATCACCGACGACGGCATCCCGCCCGAAGCGCGCCATGAACTGGAGGCGCGCGCGGTCACGGTGCACACGGTGCCGGCAAACGAATAAGAAAACGCCCCGGACGGCCGCTGGCCGCCCGGGGCGTTTGCGCGTTAGAAGAAGGCGTCGATCCCGCCGTCGAGGAACCGCCGCCGGTAGTCCTCCAAATCCTCCTCGTGCAGCGCGTCCGCACCGGAATAGGCGTAGGCGCGCCCGAGCAGGGCGTATTTTTTCTCGCCGAACTGGTGGAAGGGGAGCAGCTGCACCCGCGAAAGGCCGGCCTCCCGGAGAAGGCGGCGGAAGCCGTCCGCGTCCGCGGGCGCGTCGTTATAGCCGGGGATGACCGGAATCCGGGGGAGCACCTCCCTTCCGGAGACGGCGGCCCGCCGCAGGTTGTCGAGGATCGCGCGGTTGGAGACGCCCGTCCCCGCGACGTGCCGCGCCTCGTCCCAGTGCTTCACGTCGAAGAGCAGCAGGTCCGCGAGCGCCGCCGCCCGGTCGAAGTCGGCGGCGGGCGCGTACCCGGTCGTCTCGATTGCGGTGTGGACCTTCCGTTCCCGCAGCGCCCCGAGCAGCGCGGCGCAGAAATCGGGGTGCATAAGCGGTTCGCCGCCCGAGAGCGTCACCCCGCCGCCGCTCTCCTCGTAGAAGGGCTGGTCCTGCATGCAGACGCGCAGCACCTCCTCCGCGGATTTCCACGTCCCCTCACAGGAGAGCGCCCGCGCCGGGCACTGCCGCACGCAGACCCCGCATCCCACGCAGGCCGCGGGGTCGATCCGCACCCCTTCGGCGCCGAGCGCGGCCGCCCCCCGCGGACAGGCGCGCGCGCATCCACCGCAGCGCAGGCATTGCCCGCCGTCCCACAGAATCTGCATGTCGGGGCTTTGGCTTTCCGGGTTGGCGCACCACGCGCAGCGCAGCGGGCAGCCCTTTAAGAACACGACGGTGCGGATGCCCGGCCCGTCGTGCAGGCTGAACTTCTGGAGATTGTAAATCAGGCACTTCTCGCCCATGGGAACGCCTCCCTCATTTGTCTGGCTCCATTGTAGCACGGGGAAGCCCAAAAGTAAACGAAAACTTACGAATGAAATGTTATAAGATTTTGTACAGAAATATAATTGACATTCCGTGGGGAGATTGCTACAATGAAATTGCAAACGAATGAGTAGATACTTACGAACGAATGCACTTGACAGCAGGGAGGAGCGGCCGCATGGAACAGTATGTGATCGGCGTTGACGTGGGCGGGACCAAGACGGCTTACGGCGTGTTTGACGGCGCGGGACAGATCGTGGCGCGCCGCCGCTGCCGATCGGACGATTCTCTTTCCCCCGAGGCGTTTTTCGACGGTGTCGCCGCCAACGTGCGGGAGCTGATGGAGGAGGCGGGGATCGCCCCGGGAAACCTGCGCGGCGTGGGCATCGGGATGCCCTCCTTCATCCTCTTCGAGGAGGGGCGGATCGTCAAGACCACCAACCTGACGAAGATCCGCGACTTTCCGGCGCGCGCCTACCTGATGGAGAAGCTCGGCGGCGCGCGGGTGCTGCTCGACAACGACTCCCACACCGGCGCGCTGGCGGAATTCCGCCACGGCGCGGGGCGCGGCTTCCAGAACATCGTCTACTGCCCGGTGAGCACCGGCATCTCGTCGGGCATCGTCATCGACGGCAGGCTCTTCCGGGGCCGGTACGGCTGGTCGGGGGAGAGCGGGCACATGATCGTCACGCCCGGCGAGGGGATCGAGTGCGGCTGCGGCAACCGCGGCTGCCTCATGAGCTGGTGCTCCGGCTCGATGATCGTCCGGCACATCCGAAGCTGGATCGCGGCGGGCGAACCGACCGTCATGGCCGAGCTGGCGGGCGGGGCGGAAAAGATCACGGCGGTGCACCTCCGGCAGGCGTGCGGGCTGGGGGACGCGATGGCGCTGCGCGCGCTCGGGCAGATGGCGAAGTTTTTGGGCATCTGGCTCTATAACCTCTATGTGACCCTCAACATCAACTGCTTCATCTTCGGCGGCGGGCTGACCGGCTTTGGGGAACTGCTCTTCGGCCGCGTGCGCGAGGTGTTCGACGGCTATAACCACAACGATATGCCCGTCTACTTCAAGTTGGCGGAGCTTGAACACGATTTCGGCGTCATCGGCGCGGCCGAGCTGTTCTATTGAAAGGAGAACCCGATATGAGTTATTTTGGAGAGCTTACCCCGCGCATGGCGGCCTTCCGCGAGGAGCTGCTGAACGCGAAGCCGCAGGTCTGCGTCGAGCGCGCGGTGATCACCACCCGCGTCTACCGCGAGCGGCAGGACCAGCCGCTCGCCCTCAAGCGCGCGATCATGCTGCGCGAAGTGCTTGCGGGCATGTCGATCTTCATCGAGCCGCAGACGCTGATTGCCGGGAACCAGGCGTCGAGCAACCGCAGCGCGCCGATCTTCCCCGAGTACGCGATGTCGTGGGTGATCGACGAGCTCGACGAGTTCGAGCGCCGGGACGGCGACGTCTTTTACATCACGGAGGAGAATAAGCGGAAGCTGCGGGAGATCGCGCCCTTCTGGGAGCACAACACGGTGCTCGACAGGGGCCTCGCGGCCTTCCCGCCCCACTCGAGGCTCTACTATGACCTCGGCATCATCAAGTCGGAGGGCAACATCACCTCGGGCGACGCGCACTGCGCGGTCAATTACAGCGGCATGCTGCGGGCGGGCCTCGGGGACTATAAGCGCCGCGCGGAGGAAAAGCTCGCCGCGCTCGACCTGACCGATTACCGCAATATCCACAAGAGCTATTTCTACCGCGCGGTCGTCATCGTGGTGGACGCGGTGCGCGCCTTCGCCAGGCGGTACGCCGACCTCGCCTTCCGGACGGCGCGGCAGGAGGCGGACGAAGCCCGCCGGGCGGAGCTCCTGGAGATGAGCCGGATCCTCAGCAAGGTGCCCTACGGGCCGGCGGAGAGCTTCCGGGAGGCCGTGCAGGCCCTCTGGCTCACCCATCTCGTGCTCCAGATCGAATCGAACGGCCACAGCCTCTCCTACGGGCGGATGGACCAGTACCTCGACCCCTACTACGAGGCGGACCTCGCCGCCGGAAGGATCACCGCGGCGCAGGCGGATGAGCTGCTCTGCAACCTCTGGCTCAAGAGCTACACGATCAACAAGATCCGCTCGTGGAGCCACACCCAGTTCAGCGCGGGCAGCCCCCTCTACCAAAACGTGACGATCGCGGGCCAGACCCCCGACGGGCGGGACGCGACCAACCCGATGAGCCGGCTGATCCTCCGGAGCGTGGCGCAGTGCCACCTGACCCAGCCCAACCTGACCGTGCGCTACCACAGGGGGCTTTCCGACGAATTCATGCGCGAATGCGTCGAGGTGGTGCGCTGCGGGTTCGGAATGCCCGCCTTCAACGACGACGAGGTGATCATCCCCTCCTTCATCGCCAAGGGAGTGAAGCCGGAGGACGCCTACAACTATTCGGCGATCGGCTGCGTCGAGACGGCGGTCCCCGGGAAGTGGGGCTACCGCTGCACCGGCATGAGCTTTTTAAACTTCCCCAAGGCGCTGCTCATCGCGATGAACGACGGCGTCGATCCCGCGTCGGGCACCAGACTCTGCGAGGGGACGGGGCATTTCCGCGATATGGAGAGCTTCGACGAAGTGAAAGCCTGCTGGGACAAGGTCATCCGCGAGATGTGCCGCCAGTGCACGATCATCGACGCGACCTGCGACATGGTGCTCGAGGAGAACACCGCCGACATCCTCTGCAGCGCGCTCACCGACGACTGCATCGAGCACGGCCTCAACATGAAGGAGGGCGGCGCGGTCTACGACTTCATCAGCGACCTGCAGGTGGGCATCGCCAACCTGGCCGACAGCCTCGCCGCCGTCAAAAAGGTCGTCTTCGAGGACGGAGCGGTCACCCCGGCGCGCCTGTGGGAGGCGCTGGAACAGAACTTCGAGGGACCGGAAAACGAGCGCATCCGGGCGCTTCTACAGGCCGCGCCCAAGTACGGCAACGACGACGACTATGTTGACAACCTCGTTGTGGACGCCTACAATGTCTACATCGACGAGATGAAGAAATACCACAACACCCGGTACGGGCGCGGCCCGATCGGCGGGATTTACTACGCGGGCACCAGCTCGATCTCGGCCAACGTCCCGCAGGGCGCGGGCACGCTGGCGACCCCCGACGGCCGCAGGGCGGGCGAACCGCTGGCCGAGGGGTGCTCCCCGAGCCACGCGGCCGACAGAAACGGCCCGACGGCGGTCTTCAAGAGCGTCTCCAAGCTGCCCACCGAGGAGATCACGGGCGGCGTGCTCCTGAACCAGAAGGTCACCCCGCAGATGCTCCAAAAGGAGGAGAACCGCGAGAAACTGGTCCTGCTGCTGCGCACCTTCTTCAACCGGCTTCACGGCTACCACGTGCAGTTCAACGTCGTCTCGCGCGACACCCTGCTCGACGCGCAGGCCCACCCCGAAAACCACCGCGACCTCATCGTGCGGGTGGCCGGGTACAGCGCCTTCTTCAACGTCCTCTCGCGCAGGACGCAGGACGACATCATCGAGCGCACCGAGCAGGCCCTGTAACGCCGATCCATTGACCGAAAGGGAGTTTTCAATATGTATGAACTGATGCTTGACACCGCGAATCTGGAAGATTTGAAAGAGGGACTGGACAGCTGGCCGGTCGTCGGCGTGACCTCCAACCCCACGATCCTGAAGGAGGAGGGCGGGATCGACGTCTACGCCCGCCTGCGAGAGATCAAGGCGCTCTGCGGAAAAAAGCGCAGCCTGCACGTGCAGGTCGTCTCCACCGCCACCGACGCGATCCTGGAGGAGGCGCGCCACATCCTCGATCAGCTGGGTAAGGACACCTTCATCAAGGTCCCGGTCAGCGCCGCGGGCCTGCCCGCCATCAAAAAGCTCTCCGCCGGAGGGGTGAACGTCACCGCCACGGCGATCTATTCGACGATGCAGGGGATGCTCGCCGTGCTGGCGGGCGCGAAGTACATCGCGGTCTATTTTAACCGCATGGAGAATAACTGCACCGATCCCACGCGGGTCATTGCGGAAATCCGCTCGTTCATCGACGGCAGCGGCAGCGACGCGAAGATCCTGGCCGCCAGCTTCAAGAACGCCGCGCAGGTCGTCTCCGCCTACGCGAGCGGCGCGCAGGGCGCCACCGTGGGCGCCGACATCATCCGCCTGGGGCTGGGCATGACCAGCATCGACAGCGCGGTGGACGGCTTCCGGAAGGATTTTGAGGCGATCCACGGCGCGGGCAAGACGATGTCGACGATCTGAACCGCACGATCAAAAAAGCCCGGCTGCCAGAGGCAGCCGGGCTTTTTTCCGCCGCGGTCGATTTTTCCAGCCCCGGCGAAGGCGTTTTGGGCGGTGCGGCGGGGAAAAGCAAAACGTCCGCCGGGAAAGGCGGACGCTCTGTGGGGAAACGGTTTATTTGATTGTGCTTTTAGTATACCATAAATTTACAATTCCGTATATAGTCATATTCGTGGAAAATCGGGAGAAAAAATCAAATATATTGTGATATCCAGAAAAATGGAAATTAAAAAAGGGCAAAAAAAGTACCGCCCAAGCGATTGCCCGGACAGCACCCCTGGTGGACGGTAAGGAACTCGAATCCCTGACCCCCTGCACGTCAAGCAGGTGCTCTACCAGCTGAGCTAACCGTCCATATCGTCGTCTCTATCAACGACTTTGTTATTATAATATAATTCTCGGTAAAATGCAAGCGAAAAATTCAAAATTGGCGCAAAAATTTGTAAACCGTGGAAATCGACAAGGAGTGTGGGGGGAATCCGGGGGATTTATTGTGCAGTTCTGTCAAAAATTGCCCCCTTCGCACTGTCAAAACCAACTGAAAAGCACTTGTTCGCCGGTGCGTGGATGTGATATAATAAATTGATTTGGCATGTACAGGAGGGCGTCATGGTAATTCTGGGAATCGACCCCGGCTACGCCACGGTCGGCTTCGGGGTGGTCGATTATGCCTATGGGAAATTCACGCCCATCCGCTTCGGCGCGATCACCACGCCGGCGGGGATGGCGTTTCCGGCGCGCCTGGAAATCATCTACGGCGACCTCTGCCAGGTGCTCGACAAGACCCCGCCCGCGGCGATGTCGGTCGAGCAGCTCTTCTTTACCAACAACAAGACCACCGGCATCGACGTGGCGCAGGCGCGCGGGGTGATCCTGCTCGCGGCGCAGCAGCGCGGCGTGCCGGTATACGAGTATACGCCGATGCAGGTCAAGCAGTCGGTGGTCGGCTACGGGCTGGCCGAAAAGCAGCAGGTGATGGAGATGACCCGCCGGCTGCTCGGGCTGGAAAAGGTCCCGCGGCCGGACGACACCGCCGACGCGCTGGCGCTGGCCATCTGCCACGCGCACTGCGCGGGCTCGCTGCTTGCAAAATACCGATAGGAGGCGCGGGGATGTATTACTGCGTGACCGGAAAGCTGATCCATGTGGAGCCCTATCTCGCGGTGGTGAGCTGCGGCGGGGTGGGCTACAAGTGCATGACGACGATGACGACCCTCTCCTGCCTGCCGCCGGCGGGCGGGGAGGTCACCCTCTATACCCACCTGAACGTAAGGGAGGACGCGCTCGACCTCTACGGGTTCTATACCCAGGCGGAGCGGACCGCCTTCCAGATGCTGATCGGCGTGTCCGGCGTGGGGCCCAAGTCGGCGCTGGCCGTCCTTTCGGACATGACGCCCGACCAGCTCTCGCTGGCGGTCGCGTCGGGCGACGCGAAGAGCCTGCGCAACGCGCCGGGCATCGGTCCGAAGGTCGCCCAGCGGATCATCCTCGAGCTCAAGGACAAGCTCGGGACGGACGGGCTCGCCGAGGGGATGCAGGAGGTCGCCGCGCAGCTCCGCAGCGAGACGACCAATATGAGCGAGGCGGTCAGCGCGCTGTGCGTGCTCGGCTACAGCCAGTCGGAGGCGGCGCGCGCGCTGGCGGGCATGGCCGCCGACACGCCGGTGGACGAGTTGATCAAGCACGGGCTCAAGGCGCTTTCGGGCGGCAGATAACGGGAGGGGGCATCGGGGATGTTCGACAACGAGATGGACTTTGAAAACCGCATCGCCGCGCCGGAGTATACCCCGGCGGACGGCGAGATCGAGCTCTCCCTGCGCCCCCGGACGCTTGGGGAGTACATCGGGCAGGAGAAGGTCAAGGAGAACATGCGGGTCTTCATCCAGGCGGCGAAGGGCCGCGGGGAACCGCTCGACCACGTGCTGCTCTACGGCCCTCCGGGACTGGGCAAGACCACCCTCTCGGGGATCATCGCCAACGAGATGAACGTCAATATTCGCGTCACCAGCGGCCCGGCGATCGAAAAACCGGGCGATTTGGCCGCGTTACTCACCAATCTCGCGCCAAATGATATACTGTTTATAGATGAGATCCATCGGCTGTCCCGCGCGGTGGAAGAGGTGCTCTACCCCGCGATGGAGGACTACGCGCTGGATATCATCATCGGAAAGGGCCCGTCGGCGCGGTCGATCCGCATCGACCTGCCGCACTTCACGCTGATCGGGGCGACGACGCGCGCGGGGCAGCTCACCTCGCCGCTGCGCGACCGGTTCGGCGTGATCCAGCGGCTGGAGCTGTACACCGCCGACGAGCTCTGCACGATCGTGCGGCGCAGCGCGGGGATCCTCGGGGTCGAATGCGACCCCGAAGGGGCGTTTGAGCTGGCGCGCCGCAGCCGCGGCACCCCGCGCGTCGCCAACCGGCTTTTGAAGCGGGTGCGCGATTTCGCCCAGGTGATGGGGGACGGCAGGATCACCAAGGAGATCGCCGCCATCGCGCTCGACCGGCTGGAGATCGACCACCTCGGGCTCGAGACGACCGACCGCCGGATGCTCGAGACGATCATCAGGAACTATGCGGGCGGCCCGGTGGGACTGGACACGCTGGCCGCAGCGGTCGGCGAGGAGGCCATCACGCTCGAGGACGTCTACGAGCCCTACCTCATGCAGCTCGGCTTTCTGGCGCGCACCCCGCGCGGGCGGTGCGCCACTGCGCTGGCATACGGCCATCTCGGGCTCAAAATGCCGGGGGAGGACGCCCCCGGACAGCTCACGCTCGGCTGAGCGGACCGATTACATACGATAGGAGAAAGACCGAATGGGCAGAATTTTTGGAACCGACGGGGTGCGCGGCGTCGCCAACGGCGACCTGACGCCCGAGCTCGCCATGAACCTCGGCCGCGCGGCCGGCATGGTGGTGGAGGAGGCGACCGGACGCCGCCCGACCTTCCTGGTCGGCAAGGATACGCGGATCTCCTCCGACATGCTTGAATCCGCCATGGCGGCGGGGCTGTGCAGCGCGGGGGCGGACGTGGTGCTGCTCGGCGTGGTGCCCACCCCGGCGGTCGCCTTCCTGGTGACCAGGTACGGCGCGGACGCGGGGGTGATGCTCTCGGCGAGCCACAACCCCTATGAATATAACGGCATCAAAATTTTTTCCTCCCGGGGCTACAAGCTGCTTGACGCGCAGGAGGAGGAGATCGAGCGGATCGTGCTCGACCACGAGAAGCCCTATTCGATCAAGGCCCCGGCGGAGATCGGCACGGTGCGCCGCGCGGACAGCGCGGTGGACGACTATGTGGAGTACCTCAAAACCACCGTGGAGTGCGACCTCTCGGGGCTGCGCGTCGCGCTCGACTGCGCCAACGGCAGCGCGAGCGTCACGGCGAAAAAGCTCTTCGAGGGGCTGGGCGCGGACTGCGACATCCTCCACGCCGAGCCGGACGGAAAAAACATCAACGACGGCTGCGGCAGCACCCATATCGGGGAGCTCTGCGCGCGGGTGCGCGCGGGCGGCTTCGACGCGGGGCTCGCCTTCGACGGAGACGCCGACCGCTGCCTCGCGGTGGACGAGAACGGCGGGCTGGTCGACGGCGACCGGCTGATCGCCCTCTTCGCATACCATCTCAAGGAGCAGGGCAAACTGAAAAACAACACCCTTGTGGCCACCGTGATGAGCAACCTCGGCCTCTTTAAGTTCGCCGAAAAGCACGGCATCGCGACCAAGGCCACCAAGGTCGGGGACCGCTACGTGCTCGAAACGATGCTCGCCGAGGACTTCTGCATCGGCGGGGAGCAGTCGGGGCACATCATCTTCCGCGACTTCATGCCCACGGGGGACGGGCAGCTTTCGGGCATCCAGCTGTTGAGCCTCCTGAAGCTCTTCCGCAAGCCTCTCTCCGAGGCGGCGGGGCTCATGAAGACCTATCCGCAGACCCTCTTAAACATCCGCGCGACGCCGGAAATGAAGGCGTCGCTCTCGCAGGACGCGCGGGTGCAGGCGGAGATCGAGCGGCAGAACGGCCGCCTCGGCGGCGACGGGCGGGTGCTCGTGCGCGCGTCGGGGACCGAGCCGCTCATCCGCATCATGGTCGAGGGGCAGGACATCGGAGAGATCGAGGCGATCGCGCGGGAGATCGCGGACGTGATAAAGGGGTAATGACATGCGCGCAGCAACCGGATGGAAGGACTTTGAACTGCTCGACGCGGCGGACGGCGAAAAGCTGGAGCGGTGGGGGGATGTGATCCTCGCCCGCCCCGACCCGCAGGTGATCTGGAAGACGCCGAAGGGTCCGGAGTGGGGCCGCGCCAACGCGCGCTACAACCGCTCGTCGAGCGGCGGCGGCAGCTGGCAGGTGAAACGCCTGCCGCGCGCCGAGTGGGAGATCGGCTACGGACCGCTCCGGTTCTGTATCCGGCCGACCGGCTTCAAGCATACGGGGCTCTTCCCCGAGCAGGCGGTCAACTGGGACCTGATGGACGGCCTTGTCAAAAATGCCGGCCGGGAGCTGAGCGTCCTCAACCTCTTCGCCTACACGGGCGGCGCGACGCTCGCCTGCGCGGCGGCGGGCGCGAAGGTCTGCCACGTCGACGCCTCCAAGGGGATGGTGCAGTGGGCGCGGGACAACGCCGTGCGCTCCGGCCTTTCGGACAGGCCCGTCCGCTGGATCGTCGACGACTGCAAGAAGTTCGTCGAGCGGGAGATCCGCCGCGGCGTCCGGTACGACGGCATCGTCATGGACCCGCCGAGCTACGGGCGCGGCCCGGGCGGCGAGGTGTGGAAGCTGGAGGACAGCGTCTTCGACCTCGTGAGCCTCTGCGCGGGGGCGCTTTCGGACGCGCCGGAATTTTTCCTGCTCAATTCCTATACGACGGGGCTCTCCCCGTCGGTGATGGCGTACATCCTGTCGGTGACGGTGGGGGAACGGTTCGGCGGGCGGGTGTCCGCCGACGAGATCGGCCTGCCGGTCACGCGGACGGGGCTGGTGCTCCCCTGCGGGAGCACCGCCGTCTGGACGCGCGAACCGTGACCGCCGTCCGGACGCGCGGATAACGCATCGCGGGCGCGGCCCGCAGAAACAGACAAGCTCACACGGCCGGTATCCCCCCGGGGAACCGGACCATCTAAGAGGAGACAGCCAAATGGAAGACATCATTTCCGCGGAGCGGGTGGTCTTTGGCTACCCGAAAGAGGACAACCAACTGAATATCGTCCTGCGGGGCGTGAGCCTTACCATCCCGGAGGGGCAGTTTGTGGCGGTGCTCGGCCATAACGGCTCGGGCAAATCCACGCTGGCCAAGCATTTTAACGCGATCCTCGTCCCGAACGAGGGAAAGATGACCGTCTGCGGCATCGACACGACGGACGAGGACAAGCTCTACGACATCCGCCAGCAGGTGGGCATGGTGTTCCAGAACCCGGACAACCAGATCGTCGCGACGATCGTCGAGGAGGACGTGGCGTTCGGGCCGGAGAACATGGGGGTCGACCCGGCGGAAATCCGCCGCCGGGTGGACGAGTCGCTTTCCGACGTGGGGATGACCGAGTACAGGACCCACGCGCCGCACCAGCTTTCGGGCGGGCAGAAGCAGCGGATCGCCATCGCGGGCATCATCGCGATGCGCCCGCGCTGCATCGTGCTCGACGAGCCGACCGCGATGCTCGACCCCAAGGGCCGCCGCGAGGTTTTGAGCGTGATCAAGCGCCTCAACCGCGAAAACGGCATCACCGTCGTGCTGATCACCCACTACATGGAGGAGGCGGCGCAGGCGGAGCGGGTCGTCGTGATGAACGACGGCGAGATCCTCTTCGACGCGCCGCCGCGGGAGGTCTTCTCCCACGTACAGGAGCTGAAAGAGGTCGGGCTCGATGTGCCGCAGGCCACCGAGCTCTGCTGGCAGCTGCGGCAGGCGGGAGTCGATCTGCCGGGCGACATCCTCACCGAGGCGGAGGCCGTCGCGGCCATCTCGGACGCGCTGCGCAAAAAGGGGGTGGGCGCCAGATGATCGCGATCAAAACGGAGGAGCTCACCTACACCTATTCGGCTGGCACCCCCTTCCAAAAGACGGCCATCGACCATGTGAACCTCGAGATCGAGCAGGGGGAGTTCGTCGGCGTCATCGGGCACACCGGCTCGGGAAAGTCGACCCTCATCCAGCACTTCAACGGGCTTTTGAAGCCCACCTCGGGCCGGGTGCTCATCAACGGGACCGACCTGTGGTCCAAGGAGACCAACCTGCGGGAATACCGCTTCAAGGTGGGGCTGGTGTTCCAGTACCCCGAATACCAGCTCTTTGAGGAGACGGTCTACAAGGACATCGCGTTCGGACCGGTCAACATGGGGCTCTCGCCCGCGCAGGTGGACGAGCGGGTGCGCGAGGCCGCCAACTTCGTCGGCCTGCGCGACTACCATTTGCAGAAATCGCCCTTCGAGCTTTCGGGCGGGCAGAAGCGCCGGGTGGCGATCGCGGGGGTGCTCGCGATGAACCCGGACATCCTCGTGCTCGACGAGCCGACCGCGGGGCTTGACCCCAAGGGACGCGACAGCATCCTCGGACAGATCAAGCGCTACCACCGGGAGCGGGGCAACACGGTGCTGCTCGTCTCCCACAGCATGGAGGACATCGCGCGCTACGCGCGCAAGGTGCTCGTGCTCAACCGCTCGGGCGTCGCGATGTACGACGACGTGGCGAAGGTCTTCTCCCGCGCGGAGGAGATCACGAAGATGGGCCTTTCGGTGCCGCAGGTGACCCGCATCTTCATGGGTCTGCGGGAGGAGGGCTTCCCGGTGAGCGAGAGCGTCTACACGATGGACTACGCGCGCGAGGAGCTGCTTTCGCTGCTCGGAAAGGGGGCGGGGAACCATGCTTAAGGATATCACGATCGGCCAGTATTTCCCCGGGACCTCCCCCATCCACAAGCTCGACCCGCGCATGAAGATCGTGCTCACGGTGGCGTACATCATCCTGCTCTTTACCGCGCAGAACGCGGTGGGGCTCGCGGTCGGGGTGCTCTTTCTCGTGCTCGTCTACGGGATCTCCAAAATCCCGCCGGTGATGATCCTGCGGAGCTTAAAGCCCGTGGTGCCGATCATCGTCTTCACCTCGGTCCTCAACATGTTCTTCATCGACGGCAGGGTGCTTTTCCAGTGGTGGATTTTAAAGCTCACAGCGGAGGGGGTCAAGACCGCGATATTCATGAGCGTGCGCATCGTCTGCCTGATCGCGGGCACCAGCCTGCTGACCTACACGACCTCGCCCATCGCGCTCACCGACGGCATCGAGCGGCTCTGCAACCCGCTCAAGCGCTTCAAGCTGCCGGTGCACGAGCTCGCGATGATGATGACGATCGCGCTGCGCTTCATCCCGACCCTCATCGAGGAGACCGACAAGATCATGTCGGCCCAGAAGGCGCGCGGCGCCGACCTCGAGAGCGGCGGGCTCATGCAGCGGGCGCGCGCGCTCATCCCGATCCTGATCCCGCTCTTCGTGTCGGCGTTCCGCCGCGCGGACGAGCTGGCGCTTGCGATGGAGTGCCGCTGCTACCGCGGCGGAGAGGGCCGGACCCGCATGAAGCAGCTCAAAATCCACCCACGCGACGTGTGGAGCGCCGTCTTCGTGGGGGCCTGTCTGGTCTTCATCGTCCTTTCCAATCTTTACGGGGCCCGGGTTTTGGAGCAGCTGAGCCTGCTGCTTCGTTCTGTCTAGCGGGGAGGTGACGGGGTTGCGCCATCTGCTTTTGACCCTGCGCTACCGCGGCACGAATTACCACGGCTTCCAGGTGCAGCAAAACGCGCTTTCCGTGGCACAGGTGGTACAGGACGCGGTGGAGGCGGTGTTCGGCGCGCGGCTCGACGTGAAGGGCTGCTCCCGCACCGACGCGGGGGTGCACGCCAACCGCTTCGCGCTCGCCCTGCGCACCGAGAGCGGCATCCCCTGCGACGCGGTGGTGCGCGCGATGAACGTGCGCCTGCCGGAGGATATCGCCGTGACCGGCTGCCGCGAGGTGCCGGAGGAGTTCCATCCGCGCTACTCCTGCACCGGCAAGCGGTATCTCTACAAGATCTACAATTCCCCGGTGCGCGACCCGTTCCTGAGCGGTCTCGCGCTCCACTGGAAATACCCGCTCGACGAAAATGCGATGGACGCGGCGGCGCGGCAGTTTATCGGGACGCACGACTTCGCGGCGTTTTGCAGCGCGGGCGGCTCGGTGGAGGACACGGTGCGCACCATCACCGCCGCGTCGGTCGCGCGTGAGGGGGCGCTCGTCACCTTCTCGGTCACGGGCAGCGGCTTTCTCTACAACATGGTCCGCATCATGACGGGCACGCTGCTGGAGGTTTCGCGCGGAGCGCTCGCCCCCTCCGACATCCCCCGCATCCTCGCGGGCCGCGACCGCGCCGCGGCCGGTCCGACCGCCCCGCCGCACGGGCTCTACCTCGACGCGGTATTCTACTGATTTCAGCTTCACGGGAGGAAAACCGATGGCACAGTTAACCGATCTTGAAAAGGTGCGCCGCCGCCGCGCACGGCGCCGGATGGTACGGAGCCTCTTCATCCTCGCGCTTTTCGCGGCGGTGGTCTTCCTGTGCGTGACGGTCATCCGCCAGGCGGGCGATCTCGACCTCAAAACCGCCTACAGCGACCTCCGGGCGGGGATGGCGTCGGGCGACGGATATCCCGTCTCTCTGCCGGGCGGGCAGGTGACGGAGCTCGAGAGCGCGGGGGACGCGCTCGTGATGCTCACCGACACCAACCTCTACACCTACAATTCCTCGGGCGGGCAGATGCTGGGTGTGCAGCACGGCATGGCCAGCCAGACCCTCAAGACCGCCCGCGACCGCATCCTGCTCTACGACCCGAGCGCCGAAAAGCTGGCGGTCTACTCCAAGTCGGCGCTGCTCTCGTCGGTCACGACCGACAGCCAGATACATACCGCGGACCTCGCCACCAACGGCAACTTCGCGGTCGTCACCGGCGCGAACGACGCGCTCGCGCGCGTCATCGTCTACAACCGCGGCGCCGAGGAGATCTTCCGCTTCTCGGGGAACACGCCGATCATCAGCATCTCGCTGGCCGACAACCGCGATACGATGGCGGTCGGGTTCGTGGACGCGTCGGACGGCAAATACCTCTCGAGCATCCGGAAATTTCAGTTCAGCTACCAGGAGGGGGACACCGGCCGGGTCGACCTGCCGGGCGAATTGCTCCTGATGGTCGACTACCGCAGCGCGAGCGCGATCCGCGCGCTGACCGACCAGCGGGTCATCCTCTTTGACGGCGACCTGCGGGAGACGGCGTCCTTCGCCTTCGGCGAGACGGTGCTCGACCGCTACGCCGATTCTCCCGACGGCAGGCTGGTGCTCGTGCTCGGCAACTACGACAAGGAGAAGCGCCTCTCGGTGGTGACCCTCGACCGCGATTTCAACGAGGTCGGGCGGTTTACCGTCGACTACAACATCTCGGGCGTCAAGGCGGACAGCGACTACATCTACCTGATGGCCAAGGACCGCCTGCACATCCTCGGCTTCGACGGCGCGATGGCGGCGTCGGTGCAGATCAACAGCTTGAGCCAGATCCAGCCGGTCGGCGGCAAGCTCTACTACACGACCGACACGGCGATCAACGTCATCGACATCGGCGAGATCGCGCCGCCCGCCTCCTCCGGCAAGGAAGCGCCCGCCTCCTCAGGGGAGGAAAGCGCCCCCGCGGACGAGGACGACGGCCCTTCCGGGGAGGTGTCTTTGCAGCCGTCCGGGGAGGAAGCGCCTTCGGAAAGCGGCGGGGACGCGGAAAACCTCCAGCCGGATTCGGAGCCTGAAAGCGCGGCCGAACCGGAATCCGCCCCCGAAAGCGCGGCCCCTTCCGGGGACGCCTCGTCGGGCGACCTTCTCAACTACGACGATCTCGCGCCGGGAGGCTGAACCGATTTGTAAATTTGCGGCAGATTTGGTATAATGGCCGCAGCGGCCATGACGCCTGTGCGGAGCGCTTTTTGCTGCGGCGCTCCCGCCGCGCGTCCCGCGCCGGTGGGCGCACAGCCGCAGGAAAGGGAATCTATGGACATTGCAGCCATTTTATTGGATATCGCCGCCGTCGCCATCGTGGTTTACTGCGCGCACGCGGCGGCGAAAAAGGGCTTTTTGCGCACGGTCATCCAGATGGTCGCCTATGTCGCGATCATTCTCGCGGCCTCCTTCTTCAGCCGCGCGGCCGCCCCGGTCGTCTATGACCGGGTGGTAGAGCCGATGATCACCCACCGCCAGGAGGCGCCGCGCGAACCCGGCGGAGCGGACCTCATCTCCTACGGGCGGGCGGGGATGCTCTCGGCGCTCGACGACGGCCTCGGCGCGCTGGAAAGCGGATTTGACTCGATGAAGGAGATGCTGCCCGACGAGTTCGACCCGCAGGCGCTCGCCGACGGGATCGTGGAAGAGCTGGCGGACGCCACCCTGCGTCCGCTCATGGTCAGCGCGATCGGCATGATCGGGTTCGTGCTGCTCTTCTCCATCCTGTCGATCATCGCGAACATCCTGCTCTCCACGCTGGGGATCGTCAACCACCTGCCGGTGGTCGGCCCGATCAACGCGCTGCTCGGCGGCGCGGTGGGCGTGCTCGAGGGGGTGCTGCTCGTGTGGGTGTTCGCCTTCCTGCTGCGGGGGCTGCTGGGCATCTACCCGGAGGGCTGGTGGATCTTTCGCGCCGACACGATCGGCCACACCTTCCTGTTCCGCTATTTCGCCGATCCCACGCTGCTGGGGCAGCTTGCATAAGCCGTTTGGCCTCCGACGCCAGAGAGAGGGTTGACCGCCATGAAAATGAATGTTCCGAACGCGCTGACCGTCCTGCGGATCGTGCTGATCCCGCTCTTTTTGTGGCGGTTCCTGACCGCGCAGACGCAGCTGCAATTCTACGCGGCGGCGCTGATCCTCGGGGTTTCGGCGCTCAGCGACACGCTCGACGGCTATATCGCGCGGCGCTGCAACCAGATCACCCAGCTCGGCAAAATCCTCGACCCCATCGCGGACAAGCTCACCCTGGCCTCCGTCGTCGCGGCGCTGTGGATTACGAAGCCGCACCTCTGGCCGCTCTACGCGGTCTTCATCCTCAAGGAGTTCCTCATGCTGGTCGGCGGACTGCGCCTGCACCGCAAGCGGGTCACCATCGAGGGGGCCAAGTGGTTCGGCAAGCTCGCGACCGTCATGTTTTACGTCATTATGATCACGATCGTGGCCTTCCCGTCGCTGAGCGACGGGACCATCCTTGTGATGCTCCTGCTGTTGCTCGTTTTCATGCTTTTCTCGCTGCTGCGGTACGGGGTGATGTTCTGGGGGATGCTGCGTTCCGCCAAAAAACGGTAAACTACACCAAAATCGTATGATTATTTATGACGCGTTAATATGTTGTTCACAACGGGCATATACAATATAGTCTGGTAGATTCTATTTCCGTTTGTGAGAAAAGGTGAAAAATCTGATGGATATGATGTGTACAAGATGCAAGAAACGCCTGGCGGTGGTCTTCATGACCCGCCTTGACGGGGATAAAACGGTCAACGAGGGGCTCTGCCTGCGCTGCGCGAAGGAGCTCGGGCTCAAGCCGGTCAGCGACCTGATGGAGAAGATGGGCATCACCGACGACGAGCTGGACAGCGTCTCCGACCAGATGATGGATATGTTCGGCGCGGACGGCGAGAACGGCTTTGAGATGGGCGGCGCGCAGGCGCTGCCGCCCTTTCTGCAAAACATCCTCGGCGGCGGGCTGGTGCCGCAGGAGCCGAAAAAGGAGGAGCTTCCGCAGGAGCCGCCCGCGCGGCTGCGCGAGAAGCCCAAGCCCCCGCGCAATAAGCGCGGCGCCCCCGAAAAAAAATACAAGCACCTCGACGCCTACTGCGACAACCTGTCGCTCAAGGCGGAGCAGGGGAAGATCGACCGGATCATCGGACGAGACCGGGAGATCGGCCGCGTCATCCAGATCCTCAACCGCCGCACCAAGAATAACCCCTGCCTGATCGGCGAACCGGGCGTCGGCAAGACGGCGGTTGCCGAGGGGATCGCGCAGCGGCTGGCGTGCGGCGACGTGCCCTTCCGCCTCGCGGACAAGAAGCTCTACCTGCTCGATCTGACGGCGCTCATCGCGGGCACCCAGTTCCGCGGGCAGTTCGAGAGCCGCGTCAAGGGGCTCGTCGAGGACATCAAGGAGGCGGGCAACGTCATCCTCTTCATCGACGAGGTCCACAACCTCGTCGGCGCGGGCGATTCGGAGGGCTCGATGAACGCCGCGAATATTTTGAAGCCCGCCCTCTCTCGCGGGGAGATCCAGGTGATCGGCGCGACCACCTTCAACGAATACCGCAAGAACATCGAAAAGGACGCCGCGCTCGAGCGCCGCTTCCAGCCGGTGACGATCGAGGAGCCCTCGATCGAGGAGTCGGTCGAGATCATCAAGGGGATCAAGAGCTACTACGAGCAGCACCACCGGGTGGTGGTCAGCGACGAGCTGGCGCGCATGACCGTCGTGCTGTCCGAGCGGTATATCACCGACCGCTTCCTGCCCGACAAGGCAATCGACCTGCTTGACGAGGCCTGCTCGGCCGCCGTGCTGCGTAACGCCGACCTCGCGGAGTACGACCGCCTGATGAAGCAGGACGGTGACGTGACCGAGCAGCTCGAGGAGCTCGAGGCGTCGACCGACGAGCCCGATTACGAGGCGATCGCGCGGCTGCGCGGGGAAAAGATCGTCATCGATGAAAAGCTCAAGGAGGTCGGCCCCAGGGCGCTGGCCCAGCCGGTGACGGGGGACGACCTCGCCAACGTCATCGAACTGTGGACGGGCATCCCCGCCGCCAAGATCCGCGAGACCGAGCTGCGCCGGGTGGCCCGGCTCGAGCCCGCGCTCAAGGAGAAGATCATCGGGCAGGACGAGGCGGTCGAGCTGGTGAGCGCCGCCGTGCGCCGCTCCCGCGTGCAGATTTCCGCCCGCCGCCGCCCGGCCTCCTTCATCTTCGTCGGCCCGACCGGCGTGGGCAAGACCGAGCTGGTCAAGGTGCTCTCCGAGGAGCTCTTCGATTCGGCCGACCCGCTCATCCGGCTGGACATGTCCGAATTCATGGAGAAGCACACGGTCAGCCGGCTGGTCGGCTCGCCCCCGGGATACGTCGGCTACGACGAGGCGGGGCAGCTCACCGAAAAAGTGCGCCGCAAGCCCTATTCGGTCGTCCTCTTCGACGAGATCGAAAAGGCCCATCCCGACGTGCTCAACATCCTGCTGCAAATCCTCGACGAGGGGCGCATCACCGACGCGCACGGCAGGGTCTGCTCGTTCGAGAACACCGTCATCGTCATGACCTCCAACGCGGGCAGCGAGCGGCGCGAAGGCGCGCTCGGCTTCAACCGCACCGAGGGGGAGGCCTCGAAGGAGAAGGCGCTCAAGGCGCTCTCCGAGTTTTTGCGGCCGGAGTTTCTGGCGCGCGTTGACGAGGTGGTCGTTTTCCGCCCGCTCGACGAGGGGGATTTCCGCAGGATCGCCGGGCTGATGCTCGGAGAGCTCAAGGACCCGCTGGCCGAGAAGGGGATCAAGTTCGGCTGGGACGACGAGGCCGCGGCGCTCATCGCCCACAAGGCGTACGGCAAGCGCAGCGGCGCGCGCGACCTGCGCACCGTCATCCGCAAGGAGGTCGAGGACGCCATCAGCCTGCGGCTGGTCGACGACCCCGACCACGTCCCCGCGCTGATGAAGCTGGCCGTCGAGGACGGCAGTCTGAGGCTTATCTACCAGTAAACAAAAGCGGCGCTCACCGGAAGGTGAGCGCCGCTTTTTGACTGCCGTCAGCCGGCCGCATCCTGCCCGGCGGTCACGGCGGGCAGGCTTTGGAGCAAATCAAAGAGCGCGAGCGCGTCGATGTTGCGCGCCATAACGCGGATCGTGACGCCGCCTTTGCAGAGCACCGAGAAATCGGCGGCCACGTGTTCGTCCCCCAGCTCCCGGTGGTCGTACACCCGCCGCGCGAGCACCTGCGGGGAGAGATCCTCCGCGCGAAAGAGGGGGTGGTCGAAGGTTTCCATATATTTTTCGGGCACGCTGTCCGCCCAGGGGATTTCGTAGAGGTGCACGTCGTAGCTCTCGACCGCGTCGACGTCGACGGTGCGTTCCCCGTCGCCCGGCTCCGCGCGGGAGGCCGAAAGGACGAGCTCGCGGTAATCGGCGTTACCGACCGCCTGCTCAAAGCTGATGAAGAGGGAGTCCGCGCCGCGGTGGGCCTCACGCACGGCAAACCCCTCGACAAGCTCCCGCGGGACGCAGCCGCCGAAATCGGGGTCGGCGAGCGCCTCTGCGTAGGTGAGGTCCCGGATGCCGGAGGGGAGGACGTCCACGTCGGCCACCGCCGCCGGCGCGGAGGTCTCCGCCTCCGACGACGCGCCGTCCGTCCCGGAGCCGGCTTCGGGCGCCTCCGGCTCTGGCGGCGCGGAGGGAGCGTCAAATGCGGCGGACTCCGGCGCGGAGGATGCGGCCGGCGTGGATGCGGGATGGGCGCAGCCGGTCAAAAAAAGCGTCAATGCGAGCAGTACAGCAACGGTCCGGTTCATCGAATCAGCCCCTTTTCATCTTTCTGACATAGAAGTGCCGGAAAAGGCCGGTTTTTCTGCGCCCCGCCGGGAATTTCCCCGCGCGGGCGCGGCGCGTATAAAATCCGCCGTCTCCCGCCAACAATAGAGGTAACGAAAAGGCAAAGGAGACGGCTTATGGGAAGAAGGGCGGTCGGCGTCTACGCGGCGCTGGTGCTGATATTTACGGGGATGATCTGCCGCGTGTACGCGCTTTCGATGGGGGGCGCGCTCGCTTCGGCGGCGAACACCCAGAGCGCGTTCGTGCTCGATGTGGACAACACGCGCGGCGTCATTTACGACTGCAACCTCAAGCCCCTTGTGGGCACGGAGGTGCGCAAGCTGGCGGCGGTGCAGCCCTCGCCCGAGGCCTTCACCGCGCTTGCCGAGGCGGGGGAGCAGGTGCCCGCGGGCGCCTCGCAGACGAAGCCCTACCTGCTCCCGGTGGAGGAGGAGGTCTACGCCAAGGGGGTCGAGATGATCGACGCGGTGGAACGCTACGGGGACGAACAGCTCGCGCCCCACATCGTCGGCTACCTCAACCCGGAAAAGACGAACGGCGCGGCGGGCATCGAGATGGCGTACGACGACCTGCTCAAGCAGTATGACGGTAGCCTCAAGCTGCGCTACACCCTCGACGCGGCGGGACACACCCTCACCCTCAACCCGCCCGAGGTGCTGCGGGACAACTACAAGAGCGAGGGGGGCGTCGCGCTCACCCTCGACGCGGACTTCCAGCGGATCGCCCAGCGGGCGATGAAGGGGGTCGAAAAGGGCGCGGCGGTGGTGATGGACGTCGCCACGGGCGACATCAAGGCGTCCGTCTCGGTGCCGGCCTACGACGCGAACGACCTCGCGGCAAGCCTACAGGACCCCGACAGCCCGTTCGTCAACCGCGCCTTCTCGCAGTATAACGTGGGTTCGACCTTCAAGCTGGTGGTGGCGGCCGCCGCGCTCGAAAGCGGCGTGAGCCGCTACGAGCGGTACACCTGCGAGGGGTACGCGGACGTCGGCGGGCATATCTTCTACTGCCACTGGCGCAACGGGCACGGCAACATCGACCTCAAGAAGGCGATCGAGATCTCCTGCAACCCCTTCTTCATCCATCTCGGGCTCGAGACGGGGGGCAAGAACATCGTCTCGATGGCGCGGGAGATCGGCTTCACCCGCGCCGCCCAGTTCACCGACGACATCCGCACCCAGAGCGGGACCCTGCCCTCCGACGCGGAGCTCGAGAGCGACGCGGCCGTCGCAAACCTCTCCTTCGGGCAGGGCTCCCTCACGGCCACCCCCATCCAGATCGCGCAGATGGTGTCCACCACGGCCAACGGCGGCTTCGCGGTGACGCCCAGGCTCGTCGAGGGCTTCACCGACGACGGGAAGACCTACTATGAGCATACGGCGGCCTATGCCCCCAGCCGCGTCTTTTCCAAGCGCACCTCCGACATCCTGCGGGAGACGCTGGTCAACAACGTCGAGGTGGGTAGCGGCGTCAAGGCCAAGCCGACGGTCGCCGGCGTGGGCGCGGGCGGCAAGACGGCCTCCGCCCAGACGGGCATCTACCTGGAGCCGGGCGTGGAGGAGAGCGAAGTCGTACACGCGTGGTTTGCGGGCTACTTCCCGGCGGACACCCCGAAATACGCGGTGGTTGTGCTCGTGGAGGACGGCAAATCGGGCGAGGACACCGCCGCTCCCATCTTCCGCAAGATCGCGGACGGCATACTGGTCACCGAGCTGCAGCGGAAGGGAAAATAGACGGGAAATCCCCTCCGCCCTGAAAGAAAATCGCCGGGGAAGGGCATTTTCGTATGGAACCGGGGCGGGAACTGTGGTATAATGGGGGAAAATTGGCAATTCCTGTTGGGAGGGTACACACATGAATCCTTACGTCATCGTTACCGACTCCTGCGCGGATATGGTCCCGGGGTTTGCGGCCGAGAACCACATCGTGGAGCTGGAACTGACTTACACGATCGGCGGCGTCACCAGGCCCTGCAACGATCCGTCGCTTTCCCGCCCCGCCTTCTACGACATGGTGCGGGCGGGCGAGATGCCGATCACCGCGCAGGTGAACATCGAGGACGCCGTTCGCGCGCTGACCCCGCTGCTCGACGCGGGCAGCGACCTGCTCTGCATCATGTTTTCCTCCGCGCTCTCCGGCACCTACAACAGCGTCCGCCTCGCCGCTGAGGAGCTCGCGCCCCAGTACCCCACCCAGCGGATCATCGTGCTCGATTCCCTCGCCGCGTCGGCGGGGCAGGGGATGCTTGTGGCGCGCGCCGTCATGTACAGGGAGCAGGGCCTCAGCCTCGACGAGAACGCCGAGCGGATCAAGGAGGACATCCCCCGCCAGGCGCATCTCTTCACCGTGGACGACCTCAACCACCTCCACCGCGGCGGGCGCGTCTCCAAGACGGCCGCCGTGTTCGGGACGATGCTCGGCATCAAGCCGCTCCTCCACGTCGACGACGCGGGCAGGCTCATCCCCACCGGCAAGGTGCGCGGCCGCCGCAACTCCCTGCTGGGGCTGGTGGAGGGCATGGCGCGCCAGATGGACCCGGAGAAATGCGACCGGTTCGCCATCAGCCACGGAGACTGCATCGACGACGCTCAGTTCGTGGCCGACGAGGTGTGCCGGCGGTTCGGGCTCAAGGACTATACGATCAGCTATGTCGGCCCGGTCATCGGCGCCCACTCGGGCCCCGGGACGGTCGCGCTCTTCTTCTACGCCAAGCACAAATGACGGAGCCTGAGAAGCGGAAAACCAGTGGGATTTACCGAAAGGAAGGGAAACCCCGTGTCAACGATTACGCTCTATAAAAAACCGTTTGAACGGGACCACATCAGGCACGATCTCCTGTTTCTATTCAGATTTGCGCTTCTGGGAGATATTGCGCCCCCGGACGACCTCCTGTATGAACTGGAACTCGGGGATGGGACGCTTTCGATTACGGCACATGCGGTCACCGCGATGGGAAGCGGTTATATAGACGGCCTGGAGGTGGTAGGCCTGGACGAAATCCGCTTCTGCTCACTCGACCGAAAGCGGAAGGAATTGACGATTGAGTCGGCGGAGCGCGGCACGATGCGTTTCTGGTATCGAAAGCATGCGGATCAGGTGGAAGCCTTCTATAACGATCTGATGGAAGGCGTCAATGAAGCGGGTAAAATCCAATCTTGAAATTTCCCCAATACCGTGCTATAATATTATAGTTCAACATACGCAAGACATTGTGTGCCCAGACATGCGGGTATGCGGGTCCTGTGCGACAGAGCGCCGTGAACCATGTCAGGCGGGGAACCGAGCAGCATTAAGCGGTTGTGATGTGTGCCGCAGGTAATCTGCATGTCCGCATATGTGGGCACACAGTTTTGCGCTTTTTTCTTCTTACGGAAAGGTGGTGGGAATCGATGTACCAGGCGCTCTACCGCAAATGGCGGCCGAAGACCTTCGACGAGGTGGTCGGGCAGGAGCACATTACCGCGACCCTCAAGAACGAGGTCGCCGCGGGCAAATTTTCCCACGCCTACCTCTTTACCGGCTCGCGCGGGACGGGCAAGACCACCTGTTCCAAGATCGTGGCCAAGGCGGTCAACTGCGAGCGCCCGGTGGACGGCAACCCCTGCAACGAATGCGCCGCCTGCCGGGGGATCGACGACGGCTCGGTGCTCGACGTGGTCGAGATCGACGCGGCCAGCAACAACGGCGTGGACAACATCCGCCAGCTCCGGGAGGAGGCGTATTTCCTCCCGGCCTCGGTCAAATACCGCGTCTACATCCTCGACGAGTGCCACATGCTCTCGCCCGGCGCGGTCAACGCCCTGCTCAAAATCCTCGAGGAGCCGCCCGCGCACGTCATCTTTATCCTCGCCACCACCGAAATCCACAAGGTGCTGCCGACCATCCTCTCCCGCTGCCAGCGGTTCGATTTCAAGCGCATCAAATCCCGCACGATCGCCGACCGTCTGCTCCATGTGGCGGGCGAAGAGGCGCTCTCCCTCGCGGACGACGCGGCGCTGCTCATCGCGCGGCTTTCGGACGGAGGGATGCGCGACGCGCTGTCGCTGCTCGACCTGTGCGCCTCCTACGGGAAGGAGATCACCCTCTCCACCGTCACCGAGGCCGCCGGGCTTGCCGGGCAGTCCCACCTCTTCGACCTCGCCGACGCGGTGAACGGGCGAGACCCCTCCGGGGCGCTCGCCGTCATCGGCAGGCTCAGCGAGAATTCCATCGACTTTTCCCGCCTCTGCGAACAGCTTGTCGGCCACTACCGCGACCTGATGATCGTCAAGACCGTCCGCGAACCGGACGACCTTGTGCAGGGCACGCCGGAGGACCTTGAACGGCTGCGCGCCCAGGCGAAGGACCTGCCGCTCACGCGGATTCTCTATTCCCTCGACCTGCTTGGCGACACGCTGGGCAGGCTCTCCCGCACCGCCTTCAAACGCACCGAGCTCGAAATGGCCGTCGTAAGGCTGTGCGACGAGCAGATGGGCGGCGGCCTGGAAGCGCTGGGCGAACGCCTCGAGAAGCTCGAACGGGCGGTAAGGACCGGGGTCCCGGCGCGCGCGCCGGAACCGGACGCGCCGCGCGGGACGGCGCCGGAGCTGCCCGCGGCGGCAGCGGCGCCCACGGCCGGGGCACGCCCCGCGCCCGAACAGCGCGCCGAAAAGGCGGAGGGAAAGAGCGAGGTCTCGCCTTTCAGAGATTGGGCGAAGGTGCTTTCGGAGCTGGGCAGGCACAACGGCGCGCTCTGCGGCGCGATGACCGGGTCGCGCGCTTTCACGAGCGGCGACCTCATGCTGATCGACTGCGAAAGCGACTTCTTCCGCACGCTGCTGCGCACGAGCCCCGCCGCAAAGGAGAGCCTGCGCGACGCGATCTTCGCGGTGACGGGGCAGAAGTTCAGCCTCGGGCCCTACAACGCCAAAAAACACGCGGTTGCCGAAGTCTCCGCCGACCCGCTTGACGGGCTTCTCAAAAAGGCGAGCGACCTGGGCGTGCCGGTGGAACTGAAATAAAAAGGAAACAACAGGTTGGAGGAATCGGAACCATGAAAGCAAGACTGCCACAGGGTATGGGCGGCGGCCCGCAGAATATGAACGCCATGATCCGCCAGGCGCAGAAGATGCAGGAGGACATGAAGAAAAAGCAGGCCGAGCTCGAGGAGATGGAGTTCAAGACCACCGCGGGCGGCGGCATGGTCGAGGTGACGATGACGGGCAAAAAGGAGCTGCGCGAGCTGGTCCTCAAGCCGGAGGTCGTCGACCCCGAGGATATCGAGATGCTGCAGGATCTGATCGTGGCCGCGGTCAACGAGGCCATCCGCACGGTGGAGGACACCTCGGCCGCCGAGATGGAGAAGATCACCGGCAGCCTGCAGGTCCCGGGCATGTTCTGAGCAGGTCATGGCATATAACGTAATACCGCTCACCAAGCTGATCGAGCAGTTTGAGCGGCTGCCCGGCATCGGGCGCAAGACGGCGCAGCGGCTGGCGTTTTACGTGCTGAACCTGCCGCGCGAAAAGGCGCAGCAGTTCGCCGACGCGATCACCGAGGCGCACGACAAGATCAAGAAATGCCGCGTCTGCCAGAGCCTCACCGAAGGGGAGCTCTGCCCGATCTGCGCCGACTCGTCGCGGGACGGCAGCGTCATCTGCGTGGTCGAGGATTCGCAGGACGTGCTGGCGTTCGAGCGCACGCGGGAATACCACGGGCTCTACCATGTGCTGCACGGGCTGATCTCGCCGATGGACGGGATCGGCCCCGATCAGCTCCACATCAAGGAGCTGCTCGCGCGCATCGGTTCGGGCGAGGTGAAGGAGGTCATCATGGCCACCAATCCCACCGTCGAGGGGGAGGCCACGGCGATGTACCTCGCGCGGCTGCTAAAGCCGATGGGCGTCAGGGTGACGCGGCTCGCCTACGGCATCCCGGTCGGCGGCAACCTCGAATACGCCGATGAGGTGACCCTCTACCGCGCGCTCGAGGGGCGCAGCGAAATCTGACGGCTACATAGACTATTTCCCGGTTTGCGGACCATACTAAAAGAGCGGCTGTCCCGCCGCCGGGGGAGATGGATCGGAGATGCGGCTTGACCGCGAGGAATTTAAAAAGATTATCAAATTCGGGGTCACCGGCGCGGCGAACACGCTGATCGATTTCGGCGTCTATACGCTGCTGGCGGTCGCGCTCGGATTGAGCGTGCCCTTTTCACAGGTGTGTGGCTATTCGGCGGGGATGCTCAACAGCTACCTTGTCAACCGCAGCTGGACCTTCCGGACGGGGGAGCGCTTTTTCAGCCTCCAGCTCGTGCGGTTCATCGTGGGGAACCTGGCGGTGCTGCTGCTCAGCGTACTGCTCATCAACCTGTGCACCGTGCAGCTGGGGCTTGGCAAGCTGACGGCCAAACTGGTCGTCACCTGCTTTACGCTGGCGGTGAATTTCCTCATCAGCCGGCTGTGGATCTTCAAAGGACAGAAGTAACCGGACAAAAGGGGGTGCGGGCGTGGAAAAAGCGTCCACCAAAACCATCACGCTCAACCGCAAGGCGCGGCACGACTACTTTGTGGAGGACAGCTTCGAGGCGGGGATCGAACTCTTCGGCACCGAGGTCAAATCCCTGCGCAAGGGCGCCTGCAACCTTAAGGACAGCTGGTGCGACGTCGTGGACGGGGAGCTCTATATCAAGCAGATGCACATCTCCCCCTACGAGCAGGGCAACATCTTTAATAAGGACCCCTACCGCCCGCGCCGCCTGCTTATGCACCGGCGGGAGATTCACCGGCTGGCCGGGCTTGTCGCGCAGCAGGGCTATACGCTCATCCCGCTTTCCCTCTATTTCAAGGGATCGCGTGTGAAAGTGCAGCTGGGGCTCTGCAAGGGTAAGCAATTGCACGATAAACGCGCCGATATGGCCAAGAAAGCCGCTCAGCGGGATATTGACCGCGCCCTGCGCGATAGACAAAAGGCGTAAACTCTGGTATAATAGGCACAATCCCATAGGGATCGTGACAAAATGGCCATGGGGAAGGCTTTCCCCACCGATACGGGGCCGTAAAGGTTTCGACGGGGGTCATGAAGTACGGGTAGCGAGTAGAGGAGCATGCACCTCTATAAAAGTATGACGTTTTTAAATTAGACGACAACAATAATTTAGCTTTTGCGGCTTAATTAAGCCGTCGTTCTGCCGCGGAGTACCACGGCCGCGGACAGAGCGTCGATTAGTGGTGAACGATCCGCCCGAGCGCCTCGTAGGGCTGGATTGTATTCGGGGCTACCAAGCTGCGCAGCCTGCCGGACGGCGGCGCGGCAAGGGAATTTAAAAAGACCGGCTGCACTCGGAGAAGCCTGTATGGACTGGTTTTCGGACAGGGGTTCGATTCCCCTCGGCTCCACCATACGAAGAACCGCATGAACAAGTACGTTTCATGCGGTTCTTTCGTTTTGAATAACCCACGTTTTGCCCCGCATTTTTGAAACGGCGGCGAAGAGGGAAGCGGCGGGCGGGATGCTCCCTACAACTCCACGTAGTGCATCCGGAACTCGGTGCTGCCGAGGGATTCGGCACGCTCCTTCCCGACCATGACGGGATATTCCAGACGCATGCCGCCCACGCCCGGCTGGTAGAGATGCGCCCCCAGGGCGAACACCATGCCGGGGAGGAACTCCGCCTTGCAGTAGGATTTGATCGCGGGCGCGGTGCGTGCACAGACGCCGAGACCGTGCCCGAACCCGTTTACCCCGTATTCCGCGAGCCCGAAGCGCTCATAGACGGCAACGCCCTTCCGCACCACGTCGGCGATGGCGACACCGGGACGGATGGCATCGAAGACGGTCGCCACGGCGGTCTCCCAGCATTCGATCAGGTGCTTCTGCTTGTCGTTTGGCCTGCCGATGAACGCCGGGACGGAGATGTCGGCGTAATAGAGGTCGACCGCTGGGTGAAGGTCCAGAATGACAAATTCATTTTTGCGGATCTTCCGCTCGGTGGAGATGTTGGTCACGCCGCCCAGATAGGCGGTGCGCTCGCCCGAACCGACTTCCGTCCCCGCGGTGACCGACCAGGACCAGTAGCTGCCCTTATCGCGGATCGCCTTTTCGATGACGCCCGCGATGTGGTTTTCCGTGACGCCGGGTTTGATGGCGGCAAGCCCGCAGGCGTAGCCGTAGTCGCCCGCAGCGGTGGCCAGTCGGAGGCGTTCGATTTCCGCCTCGTCCTTTAGGAGGATCACGTCGTCGAGCAGCGCCACGCCGTTTTGGATGTCCGCCCCGGGCAGGGCCCTGCACAGGGCGAGGTATTCGGATGCGGTGAGCATGCCGGGGGCGAGTTGGGCGTTGCCGAACAGTTCCAGGTCGACGCCGATCTTACCGTCGGCCACGCCGAGGTCGACCAGTTCCCCCACGGCCACGTCGATCATGTTGCTGACGCCGTAGGTGGCCAGCTTCATCGGGGGGCCCTCCAGCCGCACACGTTCCGAGTCGCCCTTCCAGTAGACGAACCGGCAGTCCCCGTGTTTGGTCACGATTACGATGCCGCGCCACGGCATGAAGACGCCGCCCAGATAGTGCAGCGCGGCGGTGCGGGTGCCGAGGTAGGCGTCGAAACCGGCTTCCTCAACCTTCCGCGCCACCGCGGCGCGCCGTTTTTCAAAATTGATTGGGATCATAGGACACACTCCTTCTTTATCGCAAAATCATAGGTTGAGGACCTAAAATATATTTTCCGATAAAAAACAAAGGAATGCCGCGCCTCTACTATAGCATGTGCGGAACGGGAAAAGCAACCGGATTTCCATCCGCATTCAAAAGTTTAGCGATATCATACAACAAAGGCAGGCGATTTTTGCCTTTGTTTCCGGCCGCGAGCGTTGAAAAGAAGGGAAGCGATTCTTTTTTGGTTTTTTTGAAATTCATTTGCCAATAATGGGAATTTTTGATATAGTTAGAATGGGCCTGAACAAATATATATTTTGATGGAGGTCCGAATGCCTGCCGAATCCGAATGATCTGAAAAATCACAGTCGGGAGATGCGTGTCTATGACCAAGCCGTATAAAACCAAAAAGGAAAAAGTCTACTATCAGCTGCGGGAAGAGATCATCCAGGGCGAAATCCCGCCGGGAGAACGTCTCACCATCGCCGGCATCGCGGAGAAATGCGGCGTCAGCGAGATCCCCGTGCGGGAGGCGGTGCAGCAGCTGCTTCAGGAGTCCTACCTGATCAGCGCGCCGCGCGCGGGGCTTACGGTCAGCGTCGTCAGCGAGGAGGACGTGCGCAAGACCTTCGAGCTGCGCGCCGCGCTGGAGAGCCTCGCGGCCCGCCTGTCGGTGCGGCGCATGGAGGAGGAGCAGATCTTCGAGCTCTACAAGATGATCAAGGATTCCAGGAAATACTATGAGGAACTGGATTACCACGCGTATTGGCTCTGCAACCAGGCGTTCCACCGCTATATCTACCAGTTCTGCGGGAACGAACGCCTGCTCGGGATCATCGACGGCCTGATGCAATACTCCCACCGCTACCCGCAGTACTATACGAATGCGAAGCAGATTTCGCGGTCGATCGACCGGCATTTGGAAATCGCGCACGCGATTTCCGACCGGGATGAACGGCTGACGGAGGACCTCGTCCGCGCACATATGGTGATGGGGTGCAAGACGGTGCAGGAGCGGGTGCGGGAGGCGCGCCGGAAGCTGATGGGGGAGGAGGCCCCCGGAGAGAAGGAGTAGCGAAAATTTTACAGAAGAAGCCGCGCCGTGCGGCCCATATCGGAGAAGCAGCCGTCAGGGACGGCTGCTTTTTTATGTCTGCAAACGCGCTCAAAAGTTCACAAATATATATTATTGTAAAGAAAAATATATATTTTTACAAATGAGAGCTTGAATATTTGCGACTTACCAGAAGCAAAAGGAAGGCAAAAAAATCAATATAAACAAAAAGTGATGGAAAATATAGTGGTAATTATGCATAATATTTGCATTAGCCACAAGATTGTACGGTAATAAATGCACAAAACGCCTATTTTTTACGCGGTAAGAAAATAATGCTTGCTTTTGCGGAGCGCCTTTGCTATATTGATGATAAAGTATATTATATTTTTAAAAAATATATTTTCAGGAAGAACATTGTATGAAAAAATACCGGACGAAAAAAGAGAAGGTCTATTACGAACTGCGCGATGAAATCGTTCAGGGCAGCGTCGCCCCCGGCAGCCGCCTGACCATCACGAGCCTCGCGGAGAAATTCGAGGTGAGCGAAATCCCGGTGCGGGAGGCGGTCCAGCAGCTTGTGCAGGAACGGTACCTCGTGACGGCCCCGCACATGGGGATCACCGTCAGCATCATCAGCGACGAGGACGTGTGCAAGACGTTTGAGATCCGCGCGGCACTGGAAAGCCTGGCGGCCAGGCTGTCCACCCGGCGCGTCACGGAAAAGGACATCGGCGAGCTCTACCGGATGATCGATGACAGCAGGCAATACCGCGAATCGGCAGATTTTTACGCCTACTGGCTCTGCAACCAGGCGTTCCACAGCTACATCTACCGGCTGTGCGGCAACGAACGCCTGATCTGCATCATCTCCGACCTGATGCACTATTCCCACCGCTACCCGCAGTACTACACCAGCGTGGAACAGATCGACGGTTCGATCCGGAGGCATCTGGAAATCATGCAGGCCCTGAGCGACAGGGATGAGAAGTTGGTTGAGGACCTAATCAGGATCCATATGATATACGGCTGCCGCACCGTACGGCAACGGGTCCGCGAGGCGAACGAACGCCTGAAGCGGGAGTCGGGCGGGCTGCCCGGCGCGTAGCCGGAAAACAAATGAATGTGCGGAAAGGGGATGTGCCTGAAAGGAAGGATTCGAACTGCAATCGAGGGAACGGAGAAAAGGAGTGTGTGACATGAAAAAAAGCATACGTATTTTAGTTGCGGTCCTGTTGACATTGACCTTGATCATCGGCACGGCGGGGTGCGGCCAGAAGGCGGAGCCCCAGACGCCCGCCCCCGACGCGGCCCCGGGCGCTTCCCAGGAAGCGCCGGCTCCCGCGGGGACCCAGCTGCTTACCATCGGGACTTCGACGGTGGGCGGAGCCTGGTACCCGATGGGCGGCGCGCTGGCCAACGTGATTTCAAGCTATGTTCCCAATGCAAAGGCAAGCGCGACTCCTTCGGCGGCCACCATTGAAAACCTGACCCTCGTGCGCAGCGGAAAGATGGAGATCGGCATGGCGACCGCGGACATCCCCTACCAGCAGTACCACGGCCTGGCCGGTCTGGAAAAGGATGAGAGCCTGCGCACCCTCACCATGTTCAGCAACAACATCATCTGCATCCTCGTCAAGGACAGCTCCCCGATTCACAGCATCGAGGACCTGAAGGGGAAAAAGCTCGGGGTCGGCGTGCAGGGGAGCAGCGCCTACACGATCGCGGTCGCGATCCTCAAGGCGCACGGCATCGACATTGAGAAGGACGTCGACCAGTACCAGGGCGGCATCTCCCAGCAGACGGAGGCGCTCAAGGACGGCAACATCGACGCGTTCATGATGACCTTCCCGCAGGGCGGCGCGGCCCCCGGCCTGATCGAATTGGACACGACCGAAAAGATCCGGTTCATCGACATGGACATGGAGAAGCTCAAGGAGGTCAACGCGGAGAGCCCCTGCTACACGATCGGCCAGATTCCGGCGGGCTATGTGGACAGCCTGAAGGAACCGGTCAACACCCTGGTCATCGGCTGCGTCTTCATGGTAAAGGATACGATGGACGAGGAGCTCGTCTACAATATCACCAAATCCATGTTCGAGCATAAGGACGAACTGGACGCGATCCACGCGGCCTGGAAGGACACCAACGAAAAGACCGCCGCGGTCAACTGCCCGTTCCCGCTGCACCCGGGCGCCGAGCGCTACTACAAGGAGGCCGGGTTCGATATCAGCATCTTGCCATAAACGCTGGTCGTCAGCGGGGACCGTAAGAGGCCCCGTCTCCGCCGGCCGGCAATCCTCCGCCGGCCGGCGGCGGGTAACCCGGAGACTGAATAGAAAGGGATGAGTATGCTGAACTGGCTGACAGAAGTACTGGAGGAGCAAAAGCTCAAAGGGACCAGGGGGAAGATCATTGCGGTCATCGCGTTTTGCTGTTCCTGTTTCTTCCTTTACACCGCGTTTTCGGGGTCGCTGCCCAACATTGCCCAGCGGGCGACCCTGATGGCGTTCGCGCTGCCGATGATCTTTTTGATCAAGCCCTCCAGCCAAAAGCACCCGCGGCTTTCCCTTGTTTTGGACGCGGGGTTCGCGATCCTCGCGGTCGTAGTCTTTGTTTACGTCATCAAGGTCCAGAAGGCGATCGCCTGGCGCGTCGGCAATCCCAACGCGGTCGATATGGTGATGGGCGTCTGCGCGGCCCTGCTGGTCATCGAGGCGGCCCGCCGGAAGGTCGGCTGGACGCTGCCGATCCTGGTGGGCGTCCTGGTGGTCTACGGCTTTGCGGGCCCCTATATGCCGGGGGTGCTCATGCACCGCGGGCTGGACCCGGGCGCGTTCATTTCGAGCATCTACCTCTCTGAAGAGGGCATCTTCGGCACGCCCCTGCAGGTCGCGGCCGACTTTATCATGGTGTTCGTCCTCTTCGGCGCCTTCCTGCGCGTATCCGGCGCGGGAGAATTCTTTATCGACATCGCCGACGCGGCCTTCGGAGGCATGCGCGGCGGCCCCGCCAAGGCGGCGGTCATCTCCAGCGGCCTCATGGGCTGCGTCAGCGGCAGCGCGGTCGCCAACGTGGTCACCACCGGGACCTTTACGATCCCGATGATGAAAAAGACCGGCTACCGGCCCGAGGTAGCGGGCGCGGTGGAGGCGGTCTCCTCCACCGGCGGGCAGATCATGCCGCCGATCATGGGGGCGGCCGCGTTCATCATGGCGGATTTCCTGCGGATCCCCTATTGGGACGTCGTCAAGGCGGCGATCATCCCGGCCGTGCTCTATTACGCGGCGGTCTTCTTCATGGTCGACCTGGAAGCCGCCAAGACGGGGCTCAAGGGCATGCCGAAGAGCGAACTGCCCAAGGCGGGCGAGATCATGAAGCGCAGCGGGCACCTCGTGATTCCGGTCATCGTGCTCATCTACCTGCTCGGCGTGGTCGGCTACTCGGCGCAGAAATCCGCCTTCTTCACCATCGTGCTGGTCGTGCTGGTGGCGGCGCTGCGCAAGCACACCCGCATCAACCTGCGCAAATTTGTCTCCGCGATGATCGAGGGCGCGATCGGCGGGCTCGAGGTCGCGGCGGTCTGCGCCTGCGCGGGCATCGTCATCGGCATCCTTATGCGCACCGGGCTCGGCATGATGCTTACGGGCATGCTGGTCGAGCTGTCGCACGGCAGTCTGCCGATCCTGATGGTCCTCACCATGATCGCCTCGATTATCATGGGCATGGGCCTGCCGACCTCCGCCTGCTATATCATCGTGGTGGTCCTCATCGCGCCCGCCATGGTTCAAATGGGCGTGCCGGCCATCGCGGCGCACATGTTCGCCTTTTACTTCGCCTGCCTCTCCAACATCACCCCGCCGGTCGCGATGGCGGCCTACGCGGGCGCGAGCATCGCGGGCTCCGACCCGATGCGCACCGGCTTTCAGGCCACGCGGGTGGGGGCGTGCGGCTTCATCGTGCCCTTTATGTTCGTCTACGGCACGCCGCTTTTGATGATCGGCTCGGCGGGAGAGATCCTGCTGGCGTTCGTCACCGCCATGCTCGGGACCTTCGCGCTTTCGGCCGGGCTGGCCGGCTATCAATTCGGGAAGCTCAACTGGTTCCTGCGGGCGATGTCGCTCGTCGCCGCGCTGGTGCTCATCAAGCCCGGCATCGGCAGCGACCTGGTCGGGCTGGCGATCATCGCCGTGATCTCCGCGATCAACTGGTCGCAGTACAAACGAAAACCAAAGGTGCCCGCCGCGTAGCGCGGCGGGGAAGATAGGAGTGAGTCTATTGCTGCCATTGGAAGGCGTCCGCGTAGTGGATTTGACCAACTTCCTGCCCGGGCCGTTCTGCTCAATGATCCTTTCGGACTTCGGCGCGGAGGTGATCAAGGTGGAACGCCCGCCCAAGGGGGACCCCGCGCGGTACCAGGGCGGGATGTTCACCTCGGCGGGGCGCAATAAAAAGAGCGTCGCGCTGGACCTCAAGAGCGACGAGGGGAAGGAGGCGCTCAGGAAGCTGGTTCTGAACTGCGACGTGCTGATGGAGGGCTTCCGCCCGGGCGTGCTCGACCGGCTCGGCTTCGGCTGGGAGGCGGTGCGGGCGCTCAACGACCGCGCCGTCTACTGCTCGATCTCCGGCTTCGGCCAGACCGGCCCTAACCGCGACCTGGCGGGACACGACGTCAACTACCTCTCGATCGCCGGGGCGCTGAGCATCTCCGGGGACCCGGACGGGCCGCCGGTCGCCGGCGGCGGCGTGCAGGTGGCGGATTTGACCTCCGCCATGTACGCGGCGGTCTCGGTCCTCGCGGCCATCATCAACCGCGGCCGCACGGGGAAGGGGGCCTACCTTGACGTGTCGATGACCGACTGCGTGCTGGCGTTCATGGGGCCGCGCATCCTGGAGTATTTCGACCGGGGGATGCCGCCCAAGGGCACCATGATGGGGCGCAGCGGCTTTGGCGCCTACCGGACCCGGGACGGGAAATACGTCTCGGTCGGCTGCCTGGAGCTCAACTTCTGGCAGCGGCTGTGCGACGCGCTCGGCGACCCGGAGCTCGGAAGGGACCCGAAATACCTCGGCTGGTTCGACCGGATGAAATACCGCGCGGAGATCAACCCGCGCCTCGACGAAAAGTTCCTGCTCAGGGACCGGGACGAATGGATGAAGATCCTGCGGAAGGCGGACGTGCCGGTCACGCCCGTCAACAGGATCGAGGAATTGGAAAACGACCCGCAGTTCGTCAGCCGCGGGATGATAAAACGGGTGAACGGGCAGCCGCTCGTCGCGTTCCCGGTGAAGTTCGAGGGACTCGAGCTCAGGGAGCCGGGCCCCGCGCCCGAACTCGGCGCGGACAACGGCGGGATCCTCGGCGGGCCCGGCCTGTGATCGGAGGGATATGAGGGAGATGCAAAGCAACCTGCCACCCAGAGTGGAAAACAAGAAGGCCCGGGACAAGGTGATGACCGCCAAGGAGGCGGTCAGCCGGTTCGTGCGGGACGGGGACATGATGCTCAGCGGCCTGCAGCACAGCTCGGTCGCGCTCGTGCACGAGATCGCGCGGCAGGGGATGACCGACCTGACCCTGCTGCTCGACAGCGACAGCGGCCTCACCGCCCCGCTGCTCGGGCTCGGGCGGGTCAAAAAGATCATCACCGCCTACTGCGGAGGCGGCAACGCGGGGAACAACTATGTCTTCCGCCGCGCTGCGGAGCAGAAGATTCCACGCGAGGTCGAGATGGAATTCTACAGCAACTACGGCATCGCGCTGATGGCGCTGGCCGGTTCGATGAACGTACCCTTCCTGCCGACCCGTTCGATGATCGGCTCGAGCATCGCGGAGCAGAACCCCCGCATCAGGGTGATCGACGACCCCTACGGCGGCGGAACCCCCGTCGCGCTGGTCCCGGCCGCCCGGCCGGACGTGTGCATCATCCATGTGCACCGGGCCGACAAACTGGGGAATTTACAGTTCTTCGGGCATTTCGGGAACACGGACATCTTCGTGCGCAGCGCGAAATATGTGATCGCGAGCTGCGAGGAGCTGGTCACCACGGATGAGATCCGGCGCACCCCCAACCAGACGATCATCCCGCAGTACAACGTGGACGCGGTCGTCGAGGCGCCCTTCGGCGCGCACTGGTTCGCCTCCAACTACTATTACCACAACGATTTCCCCTTCGGCGCCTACACGCTGGAAAAATGGCGGACGGAGGAGGGCTTCCGGGAGTGGTGCGACAAGTACATCTTCAGCGTGGAGGACTGGGACGGCTACTGCCGGACGGTCGGATACGAGCGGCTGTGGAAGCTCTACCACGCCGAAAAGCGGTTTTTGGCATATGGGGAGGTGCGGTAGCGTGAAAAAGTACGCGAAGGATTATACCCTCAACGAGCTGCTCGTCGTCACCACCGCAAAGGTAATCCACGACTATGAGACCCTGATCGCCGGGGTCGGCATCCCGACGCTGGCGGCGAGCCTCGCGGGGATCACCCACGCCCAAAACATCGTCGTCACCACCGAGTGGGGCACCGTGAACCCCAACCCCCGCCGCCTGATGTTCAGCGTGACCGACACCACGGTCAACGAGCGCGCGGTGGCGCTGCCCGGCTCGCAGGTGATCATGAACGACATGCAGAACGGCCGCCTCGACCTTGGGGTGATCGGCGGCGCGCAGGTGGACCGGTACGGCAACGTGAACTCCACGATGATCCTCGACCGTGAGACGGGCGGCCTCAAAACCATGCTGCCCGGCTCGGGCGGGGCGAACGACATCGCCACCAGCGCGAAACGCACGATCATCATCATGCGCAGCACCAGGCGCTGCTTTGTGGAGAAGGTCGATTACATCACCTCGCCGGGCTACCTTGACGGGCCGGGGTGCCGGGAAAAATACGGGATGCCCGGCGGCGGGCCGGAGATCGTCATCTCCGCCGAGGGGACCTTCCGTTTCGACCCGGAGGCGAAGGAGATGTACCTCGCCACCTATCATCCCGGCGTGTCGGTGGAGGAGATCCGGGAGATGGTGCCCTGGGACCTGAAGGTTTCCCCGGACGTCCGCGAGACCGAGCCGCCCACCGAGGAGGAGATTGAGATTCTGCGCCTGCTCGACCCCTCGGGCATGTATGTCGGCAGCGGCAAGAAGATCCTCAAGGAGGGGGAGCAGGGGAATTTCGGGGTGTTCTTACAGAATATGCTTGACTCGTTTGAGCCGATGGGACGGTTTGTCAAGCGGTACGACTGAAACGGATTGGAAAAGGAGCTGTAACAGCATGATGAATTACTCGTTCTTCCGGCGGAATGCCGAGAAGGTGCGCGCGGAGCTGCGCAAACGCGGCATCGACGTGATGATCCTCACCCACCAGCAGAAGTACTCCTATGTGTCGGGCAACTTCCACAACGACTTCAACCTCGGGAACTGCATCTTCGTCTGGGCCGACCAGGAGCCCACCCTGCTGGTGGCGATCGCGGAGTGGCGCAGGCTCAAATATGAGGGCTACATCAAGGACATCCGCTTCTGGAAATCGCCCTATTCGGGCATGGAGCCGGTCTCCTTCCTCGAGGTCGCCAACCAGATTCTCCACGAGCACGACTGCGAGCAGGCCACCATCGCCGTCGAGCTGCCCTCCATCCCCTACCGCCTCTACCACGACCTCGAGACGGAGTTCCCCAGAGCCACCATTGTCGACGGGGAAAAGATGATCAACGACATCATGATGATCAAGGACGAGGAGGAGCTGGAGATCACCCGCCGGGTTTGCGCGATGGGCGACGCCGCGCAGCAGAAGATCATTGAGTACGCGCGCGTCGGCATCACCGAGGCGGAGCTGATGGGGCACTGCGAGCAGGAGATGCGCCGCCTGGGCGCCACCTGGTATTACACCCCCAACCAGTGCAACTTCGGCGCCCGCATCGGCGGCGGCGACCACCTGCCCTCGGGAAAGATCCTGCGCCGGAACGACGTTTTCTACACCGACTTCCATCCCGTCTGGCACGAGTATCGCACCGACACCTTCCGCACCTGGTGCTTCGGCGAGCCGAGCAGGGAGTTCCGCAAGATGACCGACACCATCGAGGGGATCATCCCAGAGTTGAACGCCAAGCTGGTGCCGGGGGCCTCCACCAAGGAGATCGAGCACTGGTACCATGACCGGCTGGCGCAGGCGGGATACCCGGACAACGGTTCGGTGCCCCTCGGACACGGCATCGGCACGGGCCACCTGCCGCCCTATTTCATGGACGACGAGGACGTGACCCTGAAGCCCAACACGCTTATCTCCGTCAACTCCCACATCTACGACCTCAACGAGGACTTCGCCTTTACGCTCGAGTATATCGTCTGCGTCAAGGAGAGGAAGCTCGAGCTGCTCACCAAATTCCCGCTGGGACTCGTTTGCATCCCGATCAAATAAGAAAAAAGAGCCGGTTTCCACCGGCTCTTTTTTATTTGCGTCGGCCGCGTCCCTCACTGCGCCTTCCGGAATCCGCCTCAAAAGAAGGTCACGGCGGCGTCCAAAAGCATCAGCCCCGCGAGGGAACCGCTCAGGAGGGCGAGGGCCCTGTCGGGCAGCCTGCGCGCCGCTCGCTCCAGCAACGGTTGGAGAAGGTAGAGGAAAACGAGGCCGCCGAGCCCAAACCGGACGCTCGGATTGAGCGCGATCCGCCCCTGAAAATTCAGCGGGTACGCGCGGTAGTCCCACATCCAGCCGCCCGTCGTGAATTCCATGACGTAGCTGCCGATGAGCTCGATCACCGTCGCGATGGCCCCGGCCGCCGCGAAGACGAGCAGGGGCGTGACCGGCAGCTTCCCGATGCGGATGTCGCGGTCCCGCAGCCTTCGCAGGGAGAGGACCAGCACCAGGGCGCCCACCCCGTAGATCGGGCAGTAGGGCCCGAAGAGGACGCCCCGGTTGGAGAAGCCCCACCGGTATACGACGACCTCGAGAAATACCTCGTACAGCCATCCGAGGACGGAATATGACAGGAAGCAGAGAAAATACCGTTCGGCTTTGACCAGCATCCCGGCCCTCCTTTTTTGCGTGCTCCCGCCCCTCCCGGCGGGCGGGGCGGAAGCACGGAAAGATAGTCCCATTATGACAGATTCCGGGCGGGAAGGGAAGCCGCGGAGGAAATTTTCCCAATTGGGGCCCGGCGGACGATTTGGGAGATCTTTCATAAAAAACCGCGTTGACATTCCGCAAAATAAGGTATATATTTATAAGTAACACAGAATTTATCATTTCGAAGCATCAAAAAAATTTGTGACAATTCCATATTGGGCAAACCTGCCTAAAGGCAGGGACGCAAAGCTATAGGGTCTAATGCGTAAGCGATGACAGCCAGTTGCAGCACATCTGCTCCCGGAGCCCGGGGGCGTTGCTTATGTATGACTACGCATTTCATCATTGAAAAATGAGGTGCGTATTTTTTTTTGCAGTATTTTATTAGAGAGGGTAGTTTGTATGAAAACCAAGATGAAAGGGATTCTGGCGCTTCTTACGGCAGTCGTTCTGCTGTGGGGAGGCAGCCTCCCCCTGTTCGCCGCGGACGGGCAGCCCGGGGAAGAGCCGCGTGAAACCGTGGAGGCGGACCCGGTCCCCGACCCGGAGCCCCCTTCCACGGAAGTCCCGGAGACGGGCGGCGCGGAAGAACCCGGCGAACCGGAAACGGATGAAGAGGACCCGCCCGCCGAACTCCCGGGAGATGCGGATTCCGGGGACGGCGGGGAAGAGACGCCGGGAGACGGCGGGCCCGCCGACTCGGTGACGGACCCGGAAGTCCCGGACGAAAGCGGGCGGACGGACCCGCCGGAGGAAACTCCCGGGGACGAGCTCCCCGAAGAGGAACAGCCGGGGGATGAGGACGGACTGGAGCCCGTGGAGGAGGAAGCCGCGGTCGCCGCGCTTTCCGAGGAGGCCGGTCCCGTCCCGGAAATTGACGGGAACCGCGTCTACGCCAACGGGGCCGCCATCACCATCCGCAAGGAGGACGGCGTGTGCTACATCTTCTACGGGACGGACGGGAAGCTGGAGCTTCCCTCTCCCGGAGGCAAAACCGTCTTCGGGGGCGGCAAGAACCGCGACGTCGACGGGGACACCAGCGTCATGCTGGACGGCGTTCCGGTGAGCGCCGTCTATGGCGGCGGTTATTCGGACGGCAGCCATTCCGCCGACGTGAGCGGCGACGCAAATATCGATACCTCCGGGAACATCATCGTGAAGACATGCGGCGGCGGCTACGCGGAGGCCAAAAACGGTGACGCCAGCGCCCGTGTCCTGGGGACGGCGCGCACCGAGAACCGGGCCCGCGGCCCCCTACCGGAGGAGGGCTTCACGAAAGACGGCCATAGCGTCTATGGAGGCGGCTACGCCTATTCCAACAGCAGGAACCGTGCGGACGCCTCGGTCGGCGCCGTCTCCCTGAAGGTCCTGGAGGGGGGCGCGACCCACTTCGTTCGCGGAGGCGGCTACGCGACCGCGACGTCGGGCGGGGCGGCGGTGGCCGACGTGAACGGCCCCATCAGCATGCACCTCACCGGCCTTGACGTGCGGGAGGTCTACAGCGGCGGTTACGCCGACGGAGCATTCGCCTCCGCGACGGCGGAAAGCATCGACTGCACGGTCGGGACCTCCGAGATGATGAACTACGAATGCGGGCAGGCCAGAGAGGGGGACGCCTCCGTATCGGGGACGGCCCGGACGCTGATCGAGGACTGCCCCAATCTTTATGCCTATGTGTTTGGCGGCGGCGACGCCAGCGGCGGGGGCAATGCCTCGATCGGCCGGGTGGAGCTGACCGTTTCGGGCTCGACAGCGCCGGTCGCGGACCAATGGGGAAGTCCCGTCGAAGGGTCGTTTTACGGCGGCGGAACGGCCTCGGGGACGGATTCCGACGCGTCGGTGGGAAGTGTGACCATGCTTCTGGAGGACTCCCTGATTTCAGGCGGCATCTTTGGCGGGGGCAATGCGGGCACCGGCGCGAACGCGGCCGTCGGTTCCGTCGATCTGACCCTGGACCGCGTGAAGGGGGATCATCATCCCGCGGTTTTCCCGGAGGATGAATTTTTCTGCACTGTGATCGGCGGGACCGGCAGCACGGGCGGCAACGCCTCGGTGACGGACCGCTGCGACATCACCGTTTCGGACAGCGAGGTCGAAATGATCCTCGGCGGAAACCTGCAGGGAAGCATGCCTGTCCCGTCGGGGACCGGAAGCGCGTCGCTGACCCTGTACGAAGGAAACAGCCAGATCGTCGGCGTGGCGCATTTCGATACGGTCCGCTTGACCGACCGGCTCGACCTGAAGGGCTTTTTCACAAAGACGGGAACCGACGACGACGCGGTCTCCCTCGAACTTCTCGGAAGCGGCTGGAACAATGGGGACGTCGCCGTCTCCTATGAGGCGGGCGACGAAGAAACGGTTCCCGCGGGGTGGTTTGCCGGCAGCGGATTCGACCTCGGCTTTTCCCGGGAGGGAAACCTGGCCGCCTGGACGATCGGGAACCTCGCCTCGGGGGATGTGATCATCGACTCGGAGATCGCCGACGGCGCGCCGAAGACGGAGCTGCCGCAGGAGCAGGCTTCCCACATCGCCTCGAGCGTCCTGACCGATAGGGAGCAGGAGCAGGTCCAGAACGGCACGACGGTGAAGATCTATCCCAAGGTGGAAAAGACCGCGCTGGACGCCGACGTGGAGGCTGAGCTCACGGGCAGCCTCCAGGGGGAGACGATCGGCGCGAGCCTCGACATCCAGCTCTTCAAAAAGGTCGGCAACGCGGCGCCGCAAGCCGTCCCGGAAACCACCGCGCCGATCCCGCTCGTTATCGAGCTTCCGGAGGACCTGCTCCCGCAGGCGGGCTATGAGCGTGCGTTCACGGTCATCCGCGCGCATGAGCAGCCGGACGGAAGCCTTTCCTACACGCGGCTTCCGGATACGGACAACGACCCGAAAACCGTAACCGTCCTGACCGACCGCTTTTCCCTCTATGTGCTGGCCTACACTGAATCGGAGGAGTCCCGCCCGTCCGGCGGCTCCGGGCATCATTCGTCCGGCTCCGGCTCGGCGGAATCCATCTGGCCGTCCGTCGAGCGGCTGATCCGGTCCGCGCCCGAGGGGCAGACGGTGCGGGTCAACGCGCGGTCGGAACAGACCGTGCCGGCGGGGATCATCCGTCTGCTGAAGGAGCACGGGGTGATCCTGGAGCTCCGCTATCCCGGCGGCGTCCTGGTTTTGGACGGCGCGTCGATGGGGGAGGTCGCGGGGAACAAGGTGTTCTATTCCTTTGACGAGCTGAAGGACGCGGCGGGAACCGCCGCCGCGTCCGCGGAACAGCCTGCCGGGCGGGAAAAGGCAATCCCGAATACCGGAAGATGACAGCGGCGTTTTCATAGAAGGCGCCCGCCATGGGTCTCCCATGGCGGGCGCTTTTTCTTTTTCACAAATAAAAAACACCGGCCAGACCGATGGACTTAAACTGAAGTTGCTTTTTGAAATGAATTGAAATGGGCGGATGTGATAAGCTGGAGAAAACGGGGAGGGGGCCCCTCCCGGAAGGAATGTGGAAGAGACGGATATTCTGGAGAGGGACCGCGCGGGACTTCCTGTCTCGCTGGAGGACCCCGATTACGGGGTCATCAATGAGATCATCCGGGAGGCCGACCGGCTCTCCGCGGAGCTGAATATGGGCTATCACACCCCGGAGCAGGTGCGCGCATGGTTCTCACGGCTCACCGGGACGCCGATCGACGAGACGCTGCGCCTCTGTCCGCCCTTTTACGCGGGGTTCGGGAGGAACATCCGGGTGGGCCGCCGCGTCTTCATCAACGCCGGCTGCACCTTCATGGACCGCGGCGGCATCGAAATCGGGGACGACGCGTTCATCGGGCCGAACGTCAGCCTCATCACGACCAACCACGCGGCCGGCCCGGCGATGCGCAGGTGCACGATTTCGCGGCCCATCCGCCTGCGCGGGAACGTCTGGATCGGTGCGGGCGCGATCGTGCTGCCCGGCGTCACCTTGGGGGAAAACGCGGTCGCCGGCGCGGGCGCGGTGGTGACGAGAGACGTGCCGCCCAACGCCGTGGTGGGCGGGAATCCGGCCCGGCTGATCAAGTTTCTAGGGAAGGCCGGGGAGGCCGACCGGTAGACCGTTCCCCGCGGAGCGCGGACGCGGTTCCCGCCCGGTTCCCTTGACGGGCGGGAAACAATCAAGTATCATGGGAAAGGATATCCGCTTTTCAGCCGCGGAGGAAAGGTCGGGAGGCATTGGAAAATCAGAGAGACGCGCATGTCCGGCGCCATGAGGAGGCCAAGGCCCTCGCCAGCCGCTTGATGCACATGCATTACTGCGACGGCGACGCCGGGGGCGTGGCCTCCTTTTTTGCGCCGCAGTTCACCTGGCTGGGCGCGGGGGAGGAGCAGTACCTCGCCGACCGCGGCGCGGCGGCGGAGATGTTCCGCCGGTTTGGCGGCGCCATCCCCCGCTGCGACATCCGGGACGAGGAATACGACGTGATCGAGCCGGCGCCGGGGGTCTATGTGGTGACGGGGCGGATGTGGATCGCCACCGCGCCCGGCGTGGAGATGTACCTGAAGGTGCACCAGCGGGTGACCTTTGTCTTCCAGGAGACGCCGGACGGCCTGCGCTGCGCGCACATCCACTGCTCCAACCCCTACCAGGAGATGGTGGAGGAGGAGCTCTTCCCCGAAAAGATCGGCCGCCAGTCCTACGACTTCGTACAGGAGCGGCTTGCCGCGCTGGAGGCGCAGACGGTCCAGCAGAACCGCCAGCTGGAAGTGGTCATGAGCTCGATCGCCGGCGGGATGAAGATCAGCCGGGACGACGAGACCTATTCCTTCGCCTTTGTCAGCCGGGAGGCGGCCGCGCTCTTCGGATACACGGTGGAGGAATTCATGGAGGCCAGCGGCGGAAGCGCCGTGGGCGCCGTCTATCCGCCCGACCTCGCGCACGCGCTCGCCGACTGCGCCGAGGCGTTCCGGGACGGCGGGCTCTCCTATTCCACCCGTTACCGGGTGCGCTGCAAGGACGGCAGCCTCAAATGGATCATCGACAGCGGGAAGAAGGCCCGGGACGCGGAAGGCAACTGGATGGTCAACAGCCTCTACCTCGACGTGACCCAGGCCGAGGAGGACTCCCAGCGCCTCCGGGAGCAGACCGCGCTGCTCACCAGCATCTACGACACCGTCCCCTGTGGGATCATCCGCTTCGTCCGCCGCAAAGGCGGGGCGTGCGATCTGATCTCCCTCAACCGGGCGGCGCTCTCCCTGCTGGGATACGAAAGCATGGAGGAGGGCCTGCGCGACTGGCACGGGGGCGTGCTCGGCACGGTGCTGGAGGAGGACCGCGTCATGCTGCGGAAGACCTACCTGCTGCTGCACGAGGTGGGGGACCGCCAGGACCGGGAATACCGCGCGCGCTGGCGCGACGGCTCGGTCCACTGGCTGGAGGGCACCAACATGATCGTCGGCCGCACGGAGGAGGGGGACGCGGTCATCCAGCGCACCGTGGTCGACATTACGCCGCGCAGGGCCCTCCAGCAGCAGCTCGAACAGGAGCAGGAGATGTACCGCGTGGCCATGGAGTCCAGCTCCGACACGCTGTTCGAGTACCTTGTGGATTCCGACACCTTCATCAGCTACGAGCCGCAGCACGGGCAGGGGATCATCCGCCGGGAGATCCGCGACTATTCGCGGAGGCTGCGGGACGAAACGTTCATCCACCCGGAGGACGTGCCGGCCGCGCTCGACAACATCTGCAACGGGCGGGGCGAAATGTTTGAGATGCGGGTCGTCACGCCCGGGGCCGCCCCCGGCGATTACCGCTGGCACCGGGTGAGCAGCCGTCCCATCCTGCGGGAGGGGCGGCTCAGCCGGGTCGTGGGCACGATCCGGGACATCCACAGCATGAAGGAGACGCTTTCGGAAAACAGCGAACGCCTGCACATGAGCCAGTCGGCCCTGCAGGCGATCAGCGGCATGTACGTGAGCATCTTTTACGTCAACCTGACCGCGGACGAGTACTACGCCGTTCGTCTGCCGCAGGCGAGCGACGCGATGGCCTTCCCGCGCACCGGCAGCTTCACCGGGGACCTGTGCGAACGGCTGCTCCCCCATGTGGCGGAGGGCGACCGCCCCCGCGTGGCGCGGCTGTGCGACCGGGAGAGGCTGCTCGGGGCATTTTCGAGTATCAGCGGCCACACGGAGGCGGAGTTCCACCGCACCGCGTCGGACGGCACCGCGTCGCCCTGGCTGCGGCTGGAGATCCACCCGGTTTCGATGGAGGGGGCGGAGACCAGGACCGCCATCGTCACCCTGCGCAACATCAGCGGGGAGAAGCGGCGGGAGCTGGAACGTCAGGCGGAGGACCAGGCGGCCAAGCGGGCGCTGGAGGAGGCGTATGAGGGCGCCCGGCGGGCGAATCACGCCAAGTCGGAGTTTCTCTCCCGGATGAGCCACGACATCCGCACGCCGATGAACGCCATCCTTGGCATGACCTCCATTGCGGAAAAGCAGCTGGGCGACCCGGACAAGCTCGCCGACTGCCTCGGGAAGATCCGCATATCGGGAAATCACCTGCTGGGACTCATCAACGAGGTTCTGGACATGTCCAAAATCGAGTCGGGCAGCGTCAGCCTCAGCGAGAACACCTTCCTGGTCAGCGACACGCTGAACACCGTCATGCAGATCATCCGCTCCGACGCGGAAAGCAAGGAGCAGCAGATCGTCCTGCGCTCCGACCTGCGCCATGACGCGGTCCACGGGGATTTCATGCGGGTCCAGCAGATCTTGCTGAACCTGCTGTCCAACGCGGTGAAATATACCGGGACGGGCGGCCATATCTCCCTGACGGCGGAGGAACGGGTGTCGGGCCGCAGCGGGGTCGGCTGCTTTGAATTCACCGTGGAGGACGACGGCATCGGTATGCCGCCCGAGTTCCTCGATAAGCTCTTCACCCCGTTCGAGCGGGCGAAGGACGCCCGCGTGAGCGGGGTCCAGGGGACGGGGCTGGGCCTTGCCATCACCCACAATCTGGTGCAGATGATGAACGGAACCATCCGGGTGGAGAGCCAGCCGGACAAGGGCAGCCGGTTCGTCGTGACCATCTTCCTCAAGCTGGCGGGGGAGGACGCGCGGGAGGCGGGATCCTGCGCCGGCTCTCCGGTGCGGCAGGGGGAGGCGTTCCCTCCCGGCACGCGGCTTCTTCTGGTGGAGGACAACGACCTCAACCGGGAGATCGCCCGGGAGCTTCTGGGCATGGCCGGGCTGGAGACCGCCTGTGCCGAAAACGGCAGGCAGGCGGTGGACCTCTTCGCCTCCCATCCGCCGGGCGCCTACGCCCTCATCCTGATGGACATCCAGATGCCCGTCATGGACGGCTACGAGGCCACGAAGGCGATCCGGAAGCTGGCCGGCGAGGGGAGGCCGGACGCCGCGGACATCCCCATCATCGCGCTCACGGCCAACGCCTTTGCCGACGACGTCTACCGCGCCCGGCAGGCGGGCATGAACGAGCATGTGACCAAGCCGCTGGAGATCGACCGGCTGCTCGAGACCCTGCACCGCTGGATTGGCTGAACAGGCCGTCCGGAGGATAAAAAAAGGGCCGCGTGAACTTTTGTTCACGCGGCCCTTTTGGGTTTGGGGTCAGAGCGTCTCCCGGTCGGAGAGGAGCAGCAGGCGCAGAAAGCTGCCGGTCAGATAGAGCGCAAAATCGACCTCCGCGGCGTTCGCTGAGTCGTCATGCTTGACGTGCTCGTTGTTGAATTTGGCGTAGTAGGCGAGCAGGGTCGTGAAGAGATTTCGCAGCTCGGCCGACAGCCCCCGGTCGGCCAGCTCGCTCCCGATCAGGGAGAACTGGTTTTCCAGCGACTTTTCGTTCTGGTAGCGCTGCTTGCAGAAGAGTTCGAGCGAGAGCCGCAGGCAGTCGATCGCCTTGCGGGTGCGGTCCCCGTGCAGCAGGAGCCTGAGGGCCTCCCGGTACTGCTCCCGCGCCTTCGGGTAGGCGTCCAGCCAGCCGAGCACGTCGAAGACGAGCGCCCGGTCGAGGAACGGCTCGGTCGCGGGATAGAAGGCGTAGCGGCCGCCTTCCAGCCGGCAGAGCGCCGCGCCGATTCCCGAGAGCTTGAGCGCCTCCGCAATTTTGAGGGCGAGGCGTTTTTTCTGCTTGTCGCCGCGTCCCGGGCTGTCCAGCAGGCGTTCGAGAATTTGCAGCCAGAGATAGAGGTCGGATTCCTCCCGCAGCTCAAACTCCGCTAGGAGGGTATACAGGTTGGAATTCTGGAAGCCGAGGTGGAACGCCTCCTCCCGGTAGCCCTGCCCGAGCATGTCGCAGATATCCATGTAATCCGCCAGGTAGTCTTCGGAGTTCCCGTAATACTCGATCAGCGCGGTGATGCAGCGCATCTGGAACTTCTCATGGCCATCCGTCCCGCCTGCGTCCGGAAAACGCAGCAGGAAGGATTCCCTGCGCTTCATCCGTTCGGAGTGCTCGCCGTCCGCCAAAACCTGCCGTACCTTTCCGCCCATGAAATGCACCCGCCTTTTTGGAAGTTCCTGGTACACAAATCATACCATGCGGGGCCCGCGAATGCAAGCTCCGGCGCGCCGGGATGCGAAGGGGCCCCGCGGGAATTCCGCGGGGCCCCCGGGCTTCAAAACGCCGGTTATTCGCTGAAGTGCCGGTAGAGGAAGTAACCGCCCGTCCCGGCCCCGGCCGCGATGAGCGCGATCACCAGTACGACCGCCCAGGGGGCGAAGCCCTTGCCCGCGGGCTTTTCCTCCGGTTCGTCGACCTCGGGGACCGCCTCGGGGACCGGCTTGGCGGTGACCTGACGGTTGCCCTCTTCCTCCTCGTCGTCCGGTTTGCTCTCCTCCGGCTCCGGCTCGGAGACGGCGCCGCCCGTCGAGCCGCCGGTGCTGCCGCCGCCGTAGTTGACGGGGAGGGTCACCGGCGTGTAATCCTGCGTGCCGCCGCCGGTGACCGGGTTGACCTTGTACTGCTCCTCGTAGGCGTCGTCGTCCCAGTCGTACTCCATCTCGTAGCCGGTGTCGAGGTCGAGCTCGGTGTCGGAGATGATGTAGGTGCCGAGCTGGCGGGTCCGGATGGTCCAGCCCTCGATGGCGTAGGCGTCGTCCGAGTAGGTGAACCGGTCGGTCACGTCCTCCAGGTCGCCGTATTTGTCCACCTGGTAGATGTAGACGTCGCGCGGGTCGGGATGGTAGTCGCTGTCCTCGTCCCACGGGATGCCCAGCGTCAGCCAGGCGCGGGAGGTGCTCGGGATTTCCGGGTTGCCGATGAAGTTGTAGAACCAGAGGTCCGCGTCCACCGGGTCGCCGTAATCGGTGTAGATATCGATGTCCGCCTTGGTGGAGAGGCGCGCGTAGAACGCCTTGGCGTTGTCGTCCGCGTGGTATTCCAGCGCGGCGCGGTCGTCGCCCCACACAAAGGTGTTGTACTCGTTGGATTCGGGGTCGATGTAGATGCGGTCGCCCACGTCCGCGTCCTCGTCCGAACCGCTCTTCTTGGTGTTCTCGATCCACATCGTCAGATCGAGGGTCGCGGTGTCGCCCGCCTGCCAGGGGCCGCCCTTCGAGGCGTCGAGCGTCTTGCGCGCCTTGAAGGTGATGGTTGCGCGGGCCTTTTTCTCCTCGGTGGCGGTCGAATCCTTGAGCACCACCTTGAGGTAGCTGCCGCGGACGCCGTCCTCCTTGAGCCGCTTTTCATCCACCTGGGTGATCGAGCTGATGAGGCTCTTGCCGTCCCCATCCTTGTCGATCGAGAGGCGGAAGAGATCGTCGTCCGCGAGCTGGCTGGCCAGCGCGACGGGGGCGGGGGAGAGGCGGCTGTCGAGCGTCGTGGGCAGGTCGTAGCCGTTTTCCCCGAGCTTGATGTAGAAGGTCTGGCCGGGCGTGACGCCGTCCAGCACCAGCCTGCCCTCGCTGGCGATTGCGCGGATGTGGAAAGCGTCGCCGTCCTTGTCCTCGAGCACCGCGCCCTCCTCGTCCTGCACGGCGATGGGCGCGTGGACCCTTCCGGCGCCGCTGGGCGTGGGCGGGACGGCCGAAACCGTACCGGACAGCGCGAGGTCCCCGTTCACGGAGATCGCCAGCGAGTCGCCCGAACGGAGCGGGGAACCGATGCCGTTGCCGTTATTCTTGACCTGGAGCTGGCTGCCCAGGCTCATGTCCCGTACAGAGAGCGTGACCGTGGGATCTTTGTCCAGCTCGGCGTAGACATAGCCGGCGCCCTTTTCCGAAAGGGCCGTGAAGGTGCTTCCCGTACCGTCGGAGTTCGGGTAGAAGGCGCCGCGCGCCGTGACGGTCGCGTTCTGGATGTCAGCGAGCGTCACCTTCCGGTACTGCGCGAAGACGGGGGTGATCGCGGTGATCGGGTGGTCCATCTTTACGTCCACACTGCTATTGCTGAACTGGTTGTAAGTGGTAACGCCCGTCGTCGCGTCGCCCGCGACCGCGAGGCTTTTGAGGAAGTAGCCGGCCGGCGGGTCCGCCTTGATCGTGACGGTGCTTCCGAGCGCGACCGTACTGCCGTTTGTGACCGCGCCGCCGCCCTCCTTGGCTGTGACGGTGATCGTCCCCTTACCCGAAGCGGGCGCGGTCCAGGTGACCGCCGGGTTGCCCGGGTCGTCCTGGTAGGCGACGGAAAGCGCGGTGATATCGGCTTTCACATGCTCGACCGTGACCTTGTTTTCCCCGGCTTTGGGTGTGTAGTCCTGCGGGGCCGTCTTGCCGTTTCCGGTGACGGTGACCTTTTCAAGCAGGCGTCCCGCTGGCGGCGTCACCTCGATGGTGATGGTACTGCCGTAGGGCACGTCGCCGCCGGTGGAAATGGCGTCGCCCGACTTCACAACGACCGTGCCCGCCGGGGGTTCGGTCCAGCTAATCCTGGGCCGGACCCCGTTCACGGTGGGGGTGATGGCGGTGACCGCCGCCCGGACGAAGGGAATTTTGAAGCTGCCGTCCGCGCCGGAGACGTAGTCCGCCGGAGCCGACCCGCCCTCCTGCGCGACGGTGACCTTCTCGACGGATTTTCCGTCGGGGGCGGAGACGCCGACGATCAGACTGGCGTTGTAGGGAACGGTGAGATCGCCGCTTTTATCAGCGGTCCCGTTTTCCGGTTTAACCTCGACGGTGACGCCGGTTTCCGGGGCGGGGTTCCATTTGACCTGCACGTCGGTCGAGACAAGCACGGCCTCCACCTTGAGGACGCCGCTGAGGATGTCCTCCGCCGTGACCGCGTAACCGAACGCGTTGTCGCCGCTCTTGGCGGCCGCCTTCCCATTGACGGTGACCGACTGGACCGCCTTCCCGGCGTCCGCGGGCATGACGGTGAAGGTGAGGGCGTCGCCCTCCGTCACAGCGTCGGTGTTCTGGAGGGGCGTGCCGCCCCTGCCGACCGCGACCGAAGCGCCCGTGGCGGCGGAGGAATCCACCGTCACCGGCGCGGAGGCGATGAAGGCGGGCTCGATGATGATGCCTTTCAAGTCGTCGGTCTGGACGGTGTAGCTGGCGGTATTGCCGCTGACCGCCGCCGCGCCGCCGTTGACCGTGACGGATTTGAGCTGGTATTTTTCACCGGGCGCGGCGGTGATTGTGAGGGTGTCGCCCTCCTTGAGCGTGAGCGCGCCCGAAAGGACCCCGGAGGCGTCGACTGCGATGCCGTTGACGGCCGTGACCGCACCGCCTGCGGTGGGCTGCTTGACCGTTACGGAGGTTTTGCTGTTATCCGGTGGAATCTTGTTGGAATTCCCGCCCTGCTTCGAGCCTTCGTCGAAATCGGAATCAGTCTTTTCAGCAAAGACGGCCTCGGCGGATACCGCCCCGTTCACCGTGAGGGTATAGGGGGTTTCAGCAATCTGCACGCCGCCGATCAGGAAGTGGCTGAAGGTGTGCGTTTCATCCGCCTGTGCGGTCAGAGTGACCCGCGTACCGGCCGCGACGGGGCCGGAGAGGGGGGTGCCCTCCGGATCGGTCGCGGCGGCGCTGCCGCCCGCGCCCGCCGTGACGGACACGGAATAGGTCTCGGGGGCCTTTTCCGGGAAGGTGGCTGAGACGGTCACGTCGCCGTGCACCTCCATCCCATGGGTGGCGCTCCCGACGTCTGTGCCGTTTATCAGGAGCGCGCCGAAGGTGTGGCTGCCATCGGGCTCGGCGGCGATCGTGATCTTCGCGCCGTCCGCGACGAGTCCGGCGTCGTCGATGCCGCTCACCTGGATGCGGCCGCCGACGGGGGGGGCGACCGTCACCGAATGGGTGACCGGGTTGGCGGTGAAGAGGGCGGAAACGACGGTGTCCTTCGTGACCGTGAAGGTGCAGGGGTTGGCGGTCACCTGCGCGCCGTCCACCAGGAAGTGGGAGAATTCGTAGTTATCATTCGCCGCGGCGGCGAGGGTGACGCTGCCGTTGGCCGCGGCCGTGCCGTTCGCGCCGAGCCCGGACGCGGAGATCGTGCCGCCCGGCGCCTGCCGGACGTCCACGGTGTAGGTCAGAATGTCAAAGCTCGCGTGGATCTGCAAGCCGTTGACGGCCTTGACCGTACCCATTCCGTTCGTGATGACGGGGGCGGGCGTGCCCACGGGCAGGCCGGTCACCGTCAGGGCGCCCAGCGTATGGGAAGCGTCGGGCACGGCGGAAAAAGCCACGTCTACGCCCTCCGGCAGGGTGACCGTGTGGGGCAGGGGCAGGCCGTCGGGTCCCGTCGTGACGGCCTCCGCCGCGGTGTGGGGGGTGCCGTTGATCGTCAGGGTGCCGCCCTCCGCCACGCTGTAGGTGATCGTGACCTTGGGCGTCTCGTCCTCACCTTCGGCGGCGAGCGCCGCGAGGGAGAGATAGCTGCACGAAATCGCAAGCGCGAGCAGCATGGATAGGAGCCGTTTCATAAGCGTTCCTCCCGGTCAGGTTTTGGGGTTGTTGTCAATCCTTGCCTTCTGATTTAATAGTAGCGGATTTGCGGCCGTTTTGTCGCGTCCGATTGTGAACATTTTGTGAATTTTGGGCGATTTCACCAAATTCGGGTCGCGGATGGAAATTTGGGGGTGCGGATTGCGGAATTTTAAATTTCTGCTACAATAAGGAAAACGGAAAAATTGGAACTGCGGGTGGCGAGCGGATGAAACATCGGAAAACAGGATTTCTGCGCAGGCTGGTGCTGACCTATTCGGCCTTCCTGCTGGTATTCATGCTGGTGCTGGTGGGCGCGGCCTACCAGTATGTGGTCAGCGTGAGCGAAAAGACCGCCGCGATCAACCAGACGCAGCTGCTCGACAAGATGGTTTCGCAGGTGGACGCCTACCTCTCGGAGATGGACCAGATGGCCCAGCAGGTCAAATCGGATCCCCGCATCATCAACATCTTCAACCGCCTCCAGCAGGACGCCAGCCGGGAGAACTACTTCGACGTGAACATCATGGACAGCATCGACATCGCCAGCGTGCTGACCTCCCACAACGGCCCGAGCATGCCGATCTGGCGGATCAGCGTCTACAACCAGCATGGGGATTTCATCAGCGCGGGCGCGAGCGTCAACCCCGAGAGCCGGGTCTCCGAGACGCTCTATGAGACCGACGTGGGCGCGCAGATGCGCGAGCTGATCGACGGCCGGGCCGGGTATCTGCTGCTCCCGCCCCAGGAGGACCGCTGGTCGGGCACCTATAAGGCCCGGTACACCTCCCTGCTGCGGCCGATCACCAACTTCTACTCCAAGGAGGTCTACGGCATCGTTGAAATCCAGCAGGGGGTCGACCAGCTCGAGAGCTATCTCGCGCTCGACGTGCTGACCGACACGGTCGTCTTCCTCTTCGACGGGGAGGGCAACCAGATCCTCCCGGCCGGCCGGGCGTACAGCGAGCTGGACGAGCGGGACTACTACGTGACCGCCAAGCTGTCCGACCAGTACGGCTGGCGGGTCGCGCTCGCGCAGGACCGGCGCTCGATGATGCAGCCCTACCGCTCGATGACCGTCTACCTCTTTATCGGCAGCCTCGTGACGATCATACTGCTCATTCTGGCTGTCTACCTCATCTCCAAGCGGATTTCCGCGCCGCTCATCCGGTTGAGCGACGAGGTGCGCAAGATCTCGATCGATTCCATCCAGGCCGACCTCGTCCCCGACGAGAGCATCGACGAGGTGCGGGAGCTCAACGCCGCCTTCCAGTCGATGCTCAAAAAAATGAACGATTCGGTCGCCTGCGAGCAGAAGGCCTACCTGCTCGCGCTCCAGTCGCAGATGAACCCGCATTTCCTCTATAACTCCCTCTCGACGATCAGCAGCATGGCGATCGAGGCGGGGGAGGACCGCATCGCCGACACCTGCGAGCGGATCTCCCAGATGCTGCGCTACAGCAGCTCCTACAGCAGCGGCGGCGCGACGCTCGGCAGCGAGATCGAAAACGTCCGCAACTACCTCGAGCTGATGAAGCTGCGCTATGAGGAGTATTTCGACTACGACCTCTCACTCGACGAGCGGCTCGAGGGGATGGCGATCCCCCGGCTGATCATCCAGCCCATCGTGGAGAACTGTTTCGAGCACGCCTTCAAGCAGGTGGAGCCCCCCTGGCGGGTGAGCATCACCTCGCGCATCGAGGGGGATCGCTGGTGTATCTCAGTGGCGGACAACGGCTCGGGCTTTGCCGACGGGGAGATCGACGAGCTCGAGCGCAAGGTCGCCCAGTACAGCGAGGATCTGCCCGCAAACTACAGCGAGCTCAAAATCGGCGGGCTCGGGCTGGTGAACACGATCATCCGCCTCAAGCTGTCGGCGGGGGAGAGCGTCGGATACCGCATCGCGCGCAATTTCCCGCAGGGCACGACCGTGACGCTCAGCGGCAGGTGGAGCGCGAAGTGACGGCGCGGGCTGTCTTTCCATAACGGACAAAAGGCCCGGTTTCCGGTAAACGGAAACCGGGCCTTTTTGTGTTGTTTTGTGTATCCAAACAGTTCTGAATTGTTCATTTACTAATAAACTGGTGAACATTACAATAAAAACAGAAACAGGTGGAGCAGATTGCAGGAATAGCCGCCAGACAGAAAAGCGAGGTGCGAAAACAATTGGCTATCATCGAGATACGCAATATCAGCAAGTCGTTTCCCGGCGTCAAGGCGCTGTCGGACGTGAGCCTCTCGATCGAAGAGGGAGAGGTCCACGCGATCGTCGGTGAAAACGGCGCGGGGAAATCCACGCTGATGAAGATTCTCGGCGGGATGTACCAGGCGGACAGCGGAGAAATTTTCATCCGCGGCGAGAAACAGGAGATCCATTCGATCCAGGACGCGATGAAGGCGGGGGTCAGCGTCATCTACCAGGAGCTGAACCTGATGCCGGAGCTCACCGTCGCGGAGAACATCTTCGCGTCCGGCCTGCCGGTGCACGGCGTGGTGCTGGACATCCGGACGATGAACGCGCGGGCGCAGGAGCTGATCGACAGCATGAACCTGTCCCTCAAGCCGACCGACATGGTCGGGATGCTCAGCGTCTCTCAGCAGCAGATGGTCGAGATCGCCAAGGCGATCTCCCACGAATCGGACATCATCATCATGGACGAACCGACCGGCGCGCTCAACAACCAGGAGGTCGACGTCCTCTACGCCCTCATCCGGCGGCTCAAGGAGAACGGGAAAACGATCCTCTACATCTCCCACCGCCTCAAGGAGATTTTCGATCTGACCGACCGGGTCTCGATCCTGCGGGACGGCCAGTATGTCGCCACCAAAAGAACCGAAGAGCTCACCCACAACGACCTGGTCAAGCTGATGGTCGGCCGCGAGGTGGACCAGTACTACAAATCCTCCGGGCACGAGCTCGGGGAGACGGTGCTTGAGGTCAAAAACCTCACCCGCGCCGGGATGTTCGAGGACGTGAGCTTCAGCGTGCGCAGCGGCGAGCTGCTCGGCGTGGCGGGACTCATGGGCTGCGGACGGGAGGAGATCGTCAAGGCGATCTACGGCCTCATCCGTCCGGACGGCGGCACGGTGACCCTCGGCGGGCGGCAGCTCCAGATGAAGGGGCCGCTGCAGGCGATCCGGGACGGCATCGGGTTCGTCACCGAGGACCGCAAGAGCGCGGGCATCTTCGCGCTGATGACGGTGCGGGAAAACCTCACGATGAACATCCTGCGGTCGATCTCCCGCTTCGGGCTCATCAGCGACGCGAAGGAGCAGGAGCTGCTTGAAAACTACAAGAAGCGCATGAACATGAAGTTTTCCTCCCCGGCGCAGCGGATCGTCAACCTCTCGGGCGGCAACCAGCAGAAGTTCCTCTTGGCGCGCGCGCTGGCGAGCGACTGCAAGGTGCTAATCATGCTCGAGCCGACGCGCGGCATCGACGTCGGCGCGAAGGCGGAGATCTACGAGCTGCTCGAGGAGCTCGCGAAGTCGGGACTGGCGATCATCGTGGTCTCCTCCGAGCTTCCGGAGATCATCAGCATCTGCCACCGCACGCTGGTCGTCTTCCAGGGCCGGATCACCGGCAACCTCTCAAAGACGGAGATGGACGAGGTCACGATCATGGAGTGCGCGACCGGAACCTCGGAAAGATTGGACGGTGACAGCATATGAACGACAGGACGAAAAGATTTTGGGCGTGGTGGGACCGTTTCGGCATCCTCGCAATCCTGCTGGCCGTGGGGCTGGTCTTCCTCGCCCTCAACCCGAGGATCGTATCGGTATCCAACCTGACCACCGTGCTCTCCCGCTCGGCCACGACGGGCATCGCGGCGGCGGGCATGACCTTCGCCATCTGCGCGGGCGGCTTCGACCTCTCGGTCGGCTCGATCCTCTCGCTGGTCACCTGCGTGGTGGCCATGAACATCGCCAACATCGGCATGTGGCCGAGCATCCTGCTGGCGCTGCTCGTCGGCGTGCTCTGCGGGGTGGTCAACGGGCTCATCATCACAAAATTACATATCCAGACCTTCGTGGCCACGCTGGCCACCCAGCTCGCCTTCAAGGGCGCGGCGCTCGTCTACAGCAACGGCAAGCGGGTGCTCATGTCGAAAAACAAGGAGATCAAGATCTTCTCCACCTCCAGCATCTTCGGCATCCCCGTGCAGGTGATCCTGGTGGTCGCGGTCTTTGTGATCGCCTACCTCGTCTACCGCCACACCCGCTTCGGCGTCAAGACCCGCGCGATCGGCTCCAATGAGGCGGCCGCCCGCGCGAGCGGCATCAACGTCGACCGCACCCTTATCGCGGTCTTCGTCGTCACCGGATTGACCGCGGCCTGCGCGGGCGTGCTCCAGTCGTCGCGGCTCGCCACCGGCAGCGCGATCATCGGGGACGGGTTCGAGCTCGACGCCATCACCTCGGTCATCCTCGGCGGCACGGCGCTCTCGGGCGGCAAGGGGAACATCTGGGGCTCCTTCATCGGGGCGCTGCTCCTCTCGCTCATCCGCAGCGGGCTGAACATTCTGGGCGTCGACGAGGCGTTCCAGAAGCTCGCGATCGCGGTCGTGTTGCTCTTCGCGCTGTCGATCAGCGGAATCAAAATCATTACCCAGGAGGCGGCGAAGTGATGAAAAAGAAATTACAGATCAATTTCGGCGAACTGGGTATCCTCTACGCGCTGCTCATCTTCTGGCTGATCCTCATCGTCTTCAGCCCCAACTTCCGGAACATCTCGGCCTTCCAGAACATCGTTCGCGAGGCCTCCTTCACCGGGATCTGCGGCGTGGGCATGACCTTCGTCATCATCAGCGGCGACCTCGACCTGTCGGTCGCCTCGCAGGTGGCGCTCTGCTCCTGCGTGCTGACCCTGCTGCTCCCGAAGATGGGGGTCTTTCCGTCGGTCATCCTCATCCTGCTGCTCGGCGCGGTGCTCGGGACCTTCAACGGCGTGCTCATCGCGAAGATGAAGATCCCCGCGTTCATCGCGACGCTCGCCATGATGTTCGGCTACCGCGCGCTCGCGCAGATCGTCAACGCCACGCCGGTCGTCGTCGAGAACAGGCTCTTCAAGCTGATGTCGACCAGCTACCTGGCGGGCATCCCGGTGCCCTTCATCGTCATGATCATCTGCGGCGTGATCGGGACCGTCATCCTGCGCAAGACCGCGCTCGGCCGCCACACGCTGGCGATCGGCAACTCCCACGAGGCGGCGCGCATCGCGGGCATCAGCATCCCCCGGACGCAGATCCTCATCTACCTGATGGTCGGCCTCTTCACGGCGGCCGCCTCGATCATGATCACCTCCTATCTCGGCTCCTCCAACTACGGCATGAAGGACGGGTTCGAGTTCACCGTCATCTCGGCGGTCGTGCTGGGCGGCACGGCGCTCGTCGGCGGCAAGGGGAGCATCTTCACCACCGCGGTCGCCGCCATCTTCCTGGCGACCATCAAAAGCGGAATGGACGCCTTCCAGATCCAGAGCTACATGCAGCGCATCATCGAGGGCGTCATCCTGATATTCGCATTTTCCATCAACGGCATCCGCGCCTATGTCAACGACTTTCTGGTCAAGTCCCGCTCCCGCAGGGAACTGGACGAACGGCGGCGCGGAAGCGCGGCGGGCGCCTGAAGCCGCGCAGTTCACCAAGAAGGAGGGATGCGTGCCCGGCGTGACCTGTTCATCCGCAGAAATCAACCGAGAAAACAAAATGAAAAGATTGGGAGATGGATTATTCATGTTAAAGAAGACCCGAATCCTCGCTCTGGTACTCTGTTTTGCGATGGCGATTTCCCTCGCGGCCTGCTCGTCCGACAGCGGCACGGCTCCGGCTCCGAGCACGGCGGCCCCCGCGGCTCCCGCGGCACCCGCCGACGAAGCGCCCGCCGAGACCCCGGCTGAAACCGCCGGCCTCAAATTCGGCTGGTCGGTCTACGACAACCAGCAGGAATTCTTCCAGAGCATGACCGCCGGCGTCGAGGAGAAGGCCGCGGAGATGGGCATCCAGGTCATCCTCCACGACCAGCAGAACGACGAGACCGAGATGGTCAGCGGCGCGACCCGCCTGATCAACGACGAAGGCGTCGACGCGCTCGTGATCTCCCCCTGCAAGCCCGAGGCGCTTAGCTCGATCGTCGAACTCGCCAAGCAGAAGAGCATCCCCGTCATCATCTGCGACATCGGCGACGGCGGCACCGATAAGGACGCCATCATCGTTTCCGATATGTACGGCGGCGGCCGGATGGCCGGCAAATACGCCCTCCAGCTGCTTGAAGCGGCGGGCACCGCCAGCAAGAACTACGCCGTCATCCGCTGCGAGGCTTCTGCGGTCTACGCCGCGCGCCGCCCCGAGGGCTTCAAGGACGTCATGAACGACGCGGGCTACACGATGGTCCAGGAGCTCACCGCCGACAGCGACCAGACCAAGGGCTATGAGGCGATGCAGGACATCCTCGCCGCCAACCCGGACATCGCCGCGGTCTTCGCCGCCAACGATCCGATGGCGCTGGGCGCGATGGAAGCGCTCCAGGAAGCGGGCCGTTCCGACGTGCTCCTCTTCGGCTTCAACGGTGACGCGGGCGCGCTGGAAGCGATCGCTGCCGGCACCATGCAGGGCACCGTCGCGCAGGACCCGAAGGGCATCGGCGCTCTGGGCGTCGAGCTGGCGAACACCCTGTGCACCGGCGGTTCCCTCTCCTATGACGACGCGACCAACAAGGAGATCTTCGCAGCCGTCCAGATGATCGGCAAGGACGGCGAGGTCCTCACCGACCTCACCGCCGACTGATTCTTCGCAGAACACAAAAAGGGATGGGGGCTTCACGCCCCCATCCCTGAACCTGTTTAAGCCCCCGGCCCCAGTGCCGCGATGCCCCTGCCGCCGTTCTTTCGGGCGGCTAGTAGACGGACTTCCATTCGCCGATGTTGTCCGGATCGAACTTGACCGGGTCCCCCAGCAGCAGCTCGGTGCCGCCGTCCTCCGCGTCGACCACCACCCGCAGCCCGAGCCGCCCGGCGGTGAGGTTGTCGCCCTCCCGGCCGGTGATCCGGCCGGTCGCGAGCCCGTCGGCGGCGTAGGCGCTGAGATAGCCGAGGTCGATGGGGTTCCACAGGTACATCCACGGGCAGCTTCCCGATTCGATGTAGGGGGCGATCTCGGAGGGCAGCCCCAGCCCGGTGAAGAGCACGGGGGACTCCTCCTCCTGGAGCGTCTGGCCCACGGCGAGCATCCCCACGACGCTCGGAGAGATGATCACCTTGAGATCGGGGTTTTCCTCGAGCAGCCGCAGCGTCTCCTCACGGGATTTTTCGGGCTCGTCGTCCCCGTAGGCCACGGGCAGCAGCTCAAACTTCGCGTAGACCGACGGATTCTGCTCGATCTCCCGCTGCATCCATTCGATCCACAGGTTCTGGTTGGTGGCCTGCCGCGTGGCCGACAGGACCGCCGCCTTGCCCTCGCCGTCCGCCATCTTGCAGGCGGCCTGGATGAGCACCCGGCCGATCTTTTCGGGGTCGGCCTGCTGGATGTGGAGCATGCGGCTCTCCCTGTTGACGGCCGAGTCGAGCGAGAGAACCGCGATCCCCTCGTCCATCGCGCGCTGGAGGGCGTCCTGCAGCTCGTCCGAGTCGTTGGCCGCGATGACGATCGCGTCCACCTTCCGGTCGATCAGCGCGTCGATGATGTCGATCTGGGCCTGCGCGGTATAGGAGTCGGGGCCCATGCAGAGCGCCTCGGCGCCGAGCTCCCGGCAGGCGGCGGAAAACCCGTCCGCCATGTTCTGCATATAGGGGTTGGATTTTTCCTTGGAGATGATGGCGTAGACGGGCGGCTCGGGGACGGGCAGGGGCGCTTCGGGCGCGGGCTGCGGCGGGGCGCCGCAGCCGCCGAGGAGCAGCGCCAGAAAAAGGGCGCCGAGAGCGCGGAGTTTCATTGGTAAATCCCCCTTAAGATGTCGATGGATAACAGGCTGTCTTTCATTTTCTGGTTATTATTATAGCTTTTGCGCAAGGCAGATGCAACAAGCGGGCGGAAGGTTGCTTTCCCGCGGCGGGAGCCATATAATGGGAAGCAGAGGACGTGCCCGGACAGCAGGGACGGAGGACTGGATATGATAAAGGTACTGATCGTCGAAGACGAGCCGCCGATCGCACGCGCGGTCAAACAGCTGATCTGCCGCTATTCGGACGCGTTTCAGGTGGTCGGGACCGAGATTAACGGCAGGGCGGCGCTCGAGCGCCTCGGGCGCGGGGAGGTGGACGTGGTGTTCACCGACATCCGCATGCCCGTCATGGACGGCCTCGAGCTGCTGGAAAACATCCAGAGGGACTATCCGGAGGTCGTCACCGTGCTGCTCAGCGGCTACCAGGAGTTCGAGTACGCGCAGAAGGCGGTGCGCTTCCAGGCGTTCGACTACCTGCTCAAGCCGGTCTCGTTTGAAAAGATGTCCGCCCTGCTGGGCAAGCTGGAGATCCTCTGCCGCAACAGGGCTTACCTCAAAAAGCGCGACCAGCTCTCCGGCCTGATCGAGGGCAACGGCGAGGCGTCCGCCGCGCAGGCCGACTGCGTGACGCTGCTCGTGAACGCGGGCGCGATGCCGCTGACCTCCGACGACCTCGAGGCGCCGGGGCGGAAGTTCTGGCGGGAGGTGCGGCTTGAGGAGCTGCTCCGCTCGATCGTGCCCGAACGGGACAGCGTGCTGCCCTTCTCCGGGAAGTCCAAGACCGAGCGGATCGTCGTGATTGAGACGCGCAGCCCCGATTCGGCGCGCGCGGCGATCGAAACGCTCTACCGCCGGCTGACGGAAATGACGCCGCTGCCGATCACCGTCGCGGCGCGTGTGGAACCGGTGCCGATCTCCGAGGTGGCGCAGACGATCAGCGACCTGCGCACCCTGCTCTACCGGGAGATCCGGCTGTGCGCCTCCCAGCTTCTGTGGGACGCGCCGGGCGGCGCCAGGCGTCCGGGGAAGGCGATCCCCCTTTCGAGCTTCCCGGTCAACCGGGTGGTGGAGGCGATCTGCGCGGGCAGCGCGGAGCAGCTTTCCGCCGCGGTTGCAGAAATGCTCGCCGTGTCCGAGCGGGAGGGGCAGACGCAGTTCGACTTCATGCGCCTGCTCGAGACGATCATCGGGGACAGCCGCATCGGGGACAACTCGGAGAGCTATCTTGACGTCAAGACGCGCCTCAGCGAGGCGGTGCTCGGGAGCATGGACTTTGCGTCCCTCGGCGGACGGGTGTCGGAGATCCTCCTCGGGATGCGCCAGAGCGGCGGCGAGGCCAAGAAGAGCCAGGAGGCGGTCGTCGCGGAGATGGAGCAGTACCTGATCGACAACTACGAAAAGCCGATCTCAAACGAGATGCTTGCGAATAAATTCGGCTTCGTGCCCAACTACATCAGTAAAATATTCCGCAGGCACCGGGGCGTGACCCCGTCGGAGTTTTTAACGAAGTACCGGGTGGAGATGGCCATCCGGCTGATGAAGGCTCACCCGGACATGCTGATCAAGGAGATCGCGCAGGCGGTGGGCTATGCGAACCAGTACTATTTCTCCCGCATCTTTAAAAAGGAGACGGGCATGTGGCCGACCGAATATCCCGGCCGGGACGCGGGGGAGGACGGCTGACGCTGAAAGGAGGGGGTTGGATGGACGCGGAGCTGCTGCGGCTGCTGCGCGAGGTCACGCCGGAGGAACAGAAGATCCTCGACGGCACGGGCATCGACCGGAAGCTCTACACCGGTAGCGACAGCTTCACGGTCGAGAGCGGCCGGATGCTGGCGAACGGGGAGCTGATCCGGGTACGCACCCACACCCGCTTCACCGGGTTCCCGCGCCACAAGCACAACTACATCGAGATCATGTACATGTGCGAGGGCAGCACGACCCACATCATCGACGGACAGAAGGAGGTCGTGCTCCGGAAGGGGGACCTGCTCTTCCTCAACCAGCACGCCTACCATGAGATCCTCCCGACCGGGGAGGGGGACATCGGGGTCAACTTCATCGTGCTGCCCGAGTTCTTCGACACCGCCTTCCGGATGATCAGCGGGGAAAACGTGCTCACGCGGTTTCTGCTGGGGGTGCTGCGGCAGTCCTCCTGCAGCGGCAAGTACCTGCATTTCAAGGTGGCGGGGGTGCTGCCGGTGCAGAACCTCGTGGAAAACATGGTCTACGCGCTCGTCTACCACCAGGGCAATGAGCGGGAGATCAACCAGACGACGATGGGGCTGCTCTTCCTGCAGCTTTTAAACTTCGCCGACCGCATCGAGGAGAGCGAGGAGAACCAGTATGAAAACATGATCGCCGCGATGGTGATGAAGTACATCGAGGAGCACTACCGCGGCGGCACTCTCGCGGGGCTGGCGGATATGCTCAACCAGTCGCCGTCGGGGCTCAGCCGGTTCATCAAGCAGACGTTCGGCGCGACCTTCAAGGACATGCAGCAGCGCAAGCGGTTCCAGGTGGCGCTCGAACTGCTCTGCGACACCACCCTGCCGGTCAGCGACATCGTCTACGCGGTGGGGTATGAGAACAGCAGCTATTTCTACCGGCTTTTCCGGGAGAAATATCAAATCAGCCCGCGGGAATACCGCGCCGGGCACAGCCGGGGCGAACGCCTGCGGGTCTGAGGGAATGGAATTGGGAATGGGAGAAACGGCGAACGGGGAATCCATGCGGATTCCCCGTTCGCTTTATTTGGAGGAAGAAAGATGGTGGGAAACCGTCAGTTGCGGCCCTGGAGGACGTCCTTTTCATAGCGGGAGATTTCGGAGAACCAGCCCTCGTCGGCGGCCACGCCGCAGCGTTCGCAGAACTCCGCCCACACGTCCGCGTAGGGGTAGAATTTGAGCTCCTCGCCGAGCATCATCAGCCGGGTGTAATCGGAGGCGTCCTGCAAGCCGCGCATCATCCCGTGAGGGGTCAGCAGGGCGCAGAGCAGGGCCTTCTGCATGTTGCGCATCCCGACCACCCAGGCGGAGATGCGGTTGATGCTCGCGTCGAAGTAGTCGAGCCCGATCATCACCCGATCGAGCGCGTCGCAGCGGACGATCTCCTTGGCGATCTCCCGCAGCTCGTCGTCGAAGAGGACGACGTGGTCGCTGTCCCAGCGGACGGGGCGGGTCACGTGCAGCGCGACCTTATCGAAAAAGAGGAGCATCGAGGGGAGCTTATCCGAGACCATCTCGGTGGGGTGGAAGTGGCCGTTGTCCAGCAGGCAGAGCACGCCGTTCTTGGCCGCGTAATTCATATAGAACTCGTGGGAACCGACCGTGCAGCTCTCCACGCCGATGCCGAACACCTTGCTTTCGACCGAGTCGGCAATGTACCGGGGGTCGAGCTTTTCGGAGTAGATCTCGTCGAGCGCTTCCTTGAGGCGGCGGCGGGGGCCCAGCCGGTCGGCGGGGACGTCCTTGAAGCCGTCGGGGATCCAGATGTTCACGAGGCAGGTGGTTCCGAGCTCGCGGCCGAAGTATTCGCCGATGCGGCGGCAGGCCTTGCAGTGGTCGATCCAGAAGCGGCGCACCGCCCCGTCGGGGCTCGAGAGGGTCAGGTTGTCGACGACCATATCGTCGGAGAAGAGGGTGGGGTTGAAGTCGAGGCCCAGCCCGCGCTGACGGGCGAACTCCACCCAGCCAGCGAAGTGCTCGGGCAGAAGCTCGCTCTTGGGGACGTGCTTTCCGCCGGTCAGCGCGTAGCTCGCGTGCAGGTTGATGCGGTGGGTGCCGGGGATGAGGCGCAGCGCCTCGTCGATGTCGGCCATCAGCTCCTCGGGGGTGCGCGCCCGGCCCGGATAGTTGCCGGTGGCTTGGATGCCGCCCGTGAGCTCGGCGTCCTCAAAGCCGCGCACGTCGTCTCCCTGCCAGCAGTGCATCGAGAGCGAGACGTTTTGCAGCCTGCGGATCGCCTCCTCGGTGTCGACGCCGAGCTTTGCGTAGCGTTCCTTGGCTTCCTGATAACGGTTACTCATTGTAATTCCTCACTTCCTTGATGTCGAATGAATTTGCGACGGCGCGGCGCGCCTCGGAGAGGGAGGGGAACACGCCGTCCCGGAGCATCTGCGCGAGCAGGTTGCCGACGACGGTCGCCTCGGTCGGACCAGTGTGCACCCGTTTGCCGGTGTACTGGCGGGTCAGGCGGTTGAGGTAGTCGTCCTTGGTGCCGCCCCCGACGATGTGCAGGTCCTCATAGGCGCGCCCGGTGAGCGTCTCGATCTCCCGCACCGCCTCGCCGTAGCTTTTGGCCAAGCTGTGGTAGATGCAGTTCATCAATTCGCCCGGGTCGTTCGGGACGGGCTGGCCGCTTTTGCGGCAGACCTCGCGCACCGCGCCGATCATCGAGTCGGGCGCGAGGAATTCGGGGGCGTTCACGTCCACCCGGGTGGTGAAGCGGTCGGCGGCGATCGCCATGTCGCACAGGTCGTCGAAGGTGTATTTGCCGCCGAGCTCCCGTTTGACCGACTGGATCATCCAGAGGCCCATGATGTTCTTGAGGTAGCGGTAGCGGTAATCGTAGCCGCCTTCGTTGGTAAAGTTTTTGCCGCGGCTCTTTTCCGAGCAGTCGGGCGTCGTTCGCTCGATCCCGATCAGCGACCAGGTGCCCGAGCTCAGGTAGATCGCGTCGCCGTCCGGGCAGGGGACCGACATGACCGCGGAGGCGGTGTCGTGGGTGGCGGGCAGGACGACCTCGCAGTCGAAGCCCACCTGCGCCCGGAGCTCCGGCCGCAGCCTCCCGGCGGGCGTTCCCGGCGCCGACACCGGCTCGAACAGCCGCCTGGGGATGCCGATCAGGTCGAGCAGCTCCCAGTCCCAGTCGCGCGAAGCGATGTTCACGAGCTGGGAGGTGGTTGCGTTGGTGTACTCGTTTTTCATCGCGCCCGAGAGCAGGTAGTGGAAATAGTCGGGCACCATCAGCAGCCGCGCGGCCTGCTCGAGCTGCTCCGGATGCTCCTTTTTGAGCGCGGCGAGCTGGTAGATCGTGTTGAAGGGCTGCTTCTGGATGCCGGTGCGCGCGTAGAGCTCCTCCGGGGGGATCAGCTTCGCGACCTCCGCGTCCATTCCGGCGGTGCGCCCGTCGCGGTAGGCGACCGCGTCGCCGATGCGACCGCCGTCCTTGTCGAGGAGCACGTAGTCGACGCCCCAGGTGTCGACGCCGACGCTCTGCGGCGGCATCCCGAGTTCCCCGCACCGTTTGAGGCCCGCCACGATTTCGGAAAAGAGCCGGTCGATCTCCCAGCAGAGATGGCCGCCGGTTTTGACGAGCCGGTTCTGGAACCGGTGGACCTCCCGCAGGCGGAGCTTTCCGTCCTCGAGCCAGCCCAGAATCAGCCGGCCGCTCGAAGCGCCGATATCCACGGCAGCGTAATAGCTTGTCATAGGCGCCCTCCTTTGATGTGGATTCTCAATTTCATTATACCGGCCGCCTGCGGACGGGATAAGGTCGTGGTTTTCGAAAAAATGCGTCCTTTTTTCAATCTGTTGGAAAAACAACAGACTTCCTCCGAAAAATCCGTTATCCTGAGGACAGAAAGGGAGGATGATGGAAGTGAAACGCAGAATCATCACGATTGACGAAGAGAAATGCAACGGCTGCGGGCTGTGCGCGGACGCCTGTCATGAGGGCGCGATCGGCATGGCGGACGGGAAGGCGAAGCTCCTGCGGGAGGACTACTGCGACGGTCTCGGGGACTGCCTGCCCGCCTGTCCGACGGGTGCGATCTCCTTTGAGGAGCGGGAAGCACCTGCCTACGACCATGCGGCGGTGCTCGCCGCGAAGGCGGAGAAGCCGCTGCCCTGCGGCTGCCCGGGCAGTCAGGTCAAAACGATCGAGCGGCCCCGGCGGGAGACGCCCGTGCCCGAAGCAAAAACGGCAAGCGAGCTGCGCCAGTGGCCGGTGCAGCTGAAGCTGGTTCCGGTGAACGCGCCCTGTTTTGACGGCGCGCACCTGCTCGTCGCGGCCGATTGCACCGCCTTTGCCCACGGGGATTTTCACCGGCGGTTTCTGAAAAACCGCGTGGCGCTCGTCGGCTGTCCCAAGCTCGACGAGGGGGACTACGCCGTCAAGCTGACGGAAATCCTCCGCGAAAACGACGTCAAAAGCGTCCATGTGGTGCGTATGGAGGTGCCCTGCTGCGGCGGGATCGAAAATGCCGTCCGGCGCGCCCTGCAGGCCAGCGGGAAATGGATCCCCTGGCAGGTGACGGTCATTTCCACCTCGGGCGAGGTTGTGGACGAGACCTGATTCTGTAAAGCAAAACGGCTCCCGCATATTACGGGAGCCGTTTTTTTGCACAATGCTTAGGCTGGTAAACGGCGGAAAGCATGCTGGCAATTGGAAAACCAGGATTAAAATATACAATTCATGGTAAAAGTTCCTAAAAATTTAGTAAATTTCACGAAATATAATGTCGAAATTTGTTGAAAAGAATGTTGACTTGTTTTACGGTGCTGGTTATAATGAAAATATAAGGAAATGGTTATGCGAATAATCAAACGCTTAGATCGGAGGCGGGACAGATGGTAACCGACAGGGAACGGGAACTGCTCTCCTGGATCGAGGAAAACCCGATGATGTCCCAGCAGGAGCTTGCCGACCGCGCGGGGATCACCCGGTCGTCCGTTTCGGTCCATATCTCCAACCTGATGAAGAAAGGCATGATTCAGGGAAAGGGTTATGTTGTACAAAAACGCCCCTACGTGGCAGTTGTCGGCGGTATCAACATGGATATCGCGGGGTATGCCAGCGGGGAGGTGGTGCCGCACGATTCCAACCCGGGCAGGGTGGAGCACACGGCAGGCGGCGTGGGGCGGAACGAGGCGCACAGCATGCGTCTTCTGGGGCTGGACGTTAAGCTGGTGACCGCCTTCGGTGACGATCTTTACGCGGAAAAACTTCGGCAGAACTGCCGCGACCTTGGCATCGACGTCAAGGACGCGATCACGGTCGTCAATGCCGCGACTTCGACCTATCTTTCGGTGGTGGACCACAGGGGGGATCCGGTGGTGGGCATCTCAAGTATGGATATCTACGACTACCTCACTCCGGCATTGCTCGCACAGCGTATGGGGGTTATCAACCGGGCGCACACCTGTGTGGTGGACACAAACCTCACCGAGGACGCCCTTCGCTTTCTGGCGGACAACTGCCGCGTACCGCTCTTCGCGGAGACGATCTCGGTCGCCAAGGCGCACAAGCTACGCGGAATTCTTGACCGGATCGATACGCTCAAAGCGGACCGGCTGGAAGTCCAGCTGCTGCTCGGGCGGGAGCCCGATGAAAAGGCTGATGTGGCAGAGACAGCCAGCCAGCTGCTGAACCGGGGGGTCAGACATGTTTACATCACTCTCTCGTCGGGAGCGTACTGTGCGGACGAGACCGGTTCCTGGCGGCTTCCCGGCTATCCGGCGGAGGTCGTCAACAAGACGGGCGCGCGGGACAGTTTTATGGCCGCGCTCGTGTGGGCGCGGATGCGCGGGATGGACCTTCGGGAATCCGCCTGCGCGGGGCTGGCGGCAGCCAGCATCTGCACAGCGGGGGAACCGGTCGTCAATGAGGAGCTCAGCGAACAATATATGCTGGAGGTGATGCAGGGAACACGGAAGATCACCGCGTCGAAAACCAGGTACTTTCTCTGAGCCGGCAGTGGGGCCGGCCATACGTGGACGGGCGATGAGGCCCGACATCTATGTGTGTGAAACGCCCGGCCGGGAGGGCCCTCCGGGCGCGTCAATTCCCCGGGTGGGGAAGTGAAATAAAAAGGAGAGATTGGAATGAACGGAAAGAAAATGCTCGCGCTGCTGCTGGCAGTCGTCATGGCGGTCATGCCGCTTTCAGGCTGCTCGATGAAGGGAGCGGCGGAACAGCCCGCGGCGCCGTCGGCTCCGGCGGACGCCGTTTCAGCGGATGGGACGGGTGACACAGCACCGGGAGAAGAAAAACAGCTGAAGATTGGTTTTTCCATTATCACGCTGACGTTCCCCTACTACGTGAAGATGCTCGATGGATTTGAGGCTGCCTGCAAGGAAAAGGGTTGGGACTATGTCTATACCGACGCGGGTATGGACGTGGAAAAGACGGTCAACGACTGCCTCGACCTCACCCTCAAGGATATTGACGCGCTTGTGATTGCAAGCTGGTACGGCGATTCGCTGCAGGATGTCTTTGAACAGTGCAAGGCGGCAAACATTCCCGTATTCCTGATTGACACCGGTTCTCTGCCGCCCGATGGGGACTATGTGACCAACATCGGGACCGTCGATTTCGACGCGGGCTACAATGGCGGATACTGGGCCGCCGGGCAGATGAAAGAGGCGGGGAAAGAAGCCGTCAGAATGATTTCCTTCACCACGACGACCTCCAACGGCCGCAACCGCGCCGACGGATTTGTCAAGGGCCTCGAGGAGGGCGGACTCACAGTGGAGGTGGTGAATGAGTATCTCGGCGATTCCCGAGAGAGCTACATGACCTCCTGTGAGGATGCGCTCGTGACCTATCCGGAACTCGACCTGGTCTTTGCGGCGAACGCGCAGGGGGGCTTGGGAGCGTATGATGCCTGCGTCGCGGCCAACCGACCCGAGGTCAAAATTGTCGGTTTCGACTGCGAGGATGAAGAGGTCGAGCTGATCGACAAGGGTACCCAGTACATAGCGAGCGTCATGCAGCTTCCCGCCGGCATGGCCCAGCAGACCATCCAGAATATCGAGGACTATCTCTATAACGGGGCGACCTTTGAAAAATCCACCCCCTACGAGTCGGGCGTTTACTGCGCACAGGGCGCGCTGACCACGGAGGATATCCTCGGAAGCAAATAAGAGCGAAACTCCCTTCGCCTGCGGCCCCCCGGGACGGACAACCGTTCCGGGCCCGCGGGTTCTGTGGAAAGGAACATTGCCATGCAGGAAAATTACGACGAGAATGTGCTCGTATTAAAAGGGGTCTGCAAGGAATTCCCGGGCGTCAAGGCGCTGGCTGACGTCGACCTGACCATCCGTCGCGGAGAGGTCCACGCCCTGGTCGGGGAGAACGGCGCGGGCAAATCGACGCTGATGAAGATCCTTTCGGGCGCCTATAAAAAAGATGGAGGAACCATCCTTTTTAATGGGCGGGAGGTGGAAATCGGTACCCCGAAGGCGGCTGAAAAGATTGGGATTTCGATCATCCACCAGGAGCTCAACCTGATGGGCAGCCTGACGGTCGCGGAAAATATCTTCCTCGGCCGCCAGCCGAGATCCCGAGGCATCGTCCAGTGGAAAAAGATGTTTGACGATGCACAGGCGCTTTTCCAGCGGCTCGGAATAGACGAGGATGTCCGGAGACCTGTGTGCGAACTGAGCATCGCCCGCCAGCAGATGGTGGAGATCGCCAAGGCGGTGAGCGTCGACGCGAAGGTCGTCATCATGGACGAGCCGACCTCCTCGCTCACCTCACGGGAGACGGAAATCCTGTTTTCGATCATCGGGACGCTGAAGGAGCAGGGGGTCGCGGTGATCTTCATCACCCACCGGCTGGAGGAAATCTTCCGGGTGGCCGACCGGCTGACCGTCCTGCGCGACGGCTGCTACATCGGCACGCGTGAGGTGAAGGAGACCACCAAGGACGAACTGATCGCGATGATGATCGGACGGGAACTCACCCAGCAGTTCCCCGCGCGGAATGCGGAGATCGGGGAGGTCTGTCTCAAGGTGGAACACCTCTCGGACGGAAGACGGGTCAGGGACGTCTCCTTCGAGGTGCGCCACGGGGAAGTCGTCGGCTTCGCCGGGCTGGTCGGCTCGGGACGCACCGAGACGATGCGCCTCATCTTCGGGGCGGACAAACGCAGATCGGGCAGGATCCTCATCAACGGCCGCGAGGCGGCTGTGGCCACCACACGGGACGGCATCCGGTCCCGGATCGGCTTTGTCACCGAGGACCGCAAGGGGGAGGGGCTGCTGCTTTCGCTGCCGGTGCGGTTCAACATCACGCTGGTTGCCATCCGCAAAATCCAGCGGATGCGGATGCTCAACATGAAGAAGGAGCAGCAGGTCTCGGAGGACTATGTGAAGAGCCTGCACATCGCCACCCCGTCGATCAACCAACGGGTCGTCTACCTCAGCGGCGGCAACCAGCAGAAGGTGGTTGTGGCCAAGTGGCTCTTTTCCGATTCGGAGATCGTCATTCTGGACGAGCCGACCCGCGGGATCGACGTAGGGGCCAAACGGGAAATTTATGAGATCATCAATCGGCTGGCGTCGGAAGGCAAGGCCGTCATCGTGGTCTCCTCCGAGATGGAGGAGGTCATGGGGATCAGCGACCGCATCATCGTGATGCGGGAGGGCGAGGTCGCCGGGATGGTGGAACGGAAGGACTTTTCCCAGCAGCGGATTACAGAATATGCGGTAGGAGGGACGGCGTCATGAGCGGCGGAGCCCAAAAGAGAAACCTGACCGCGGGGAAGATGGTGAGTTACGCCTGGAACAAGCTCGGCGTATGGCTGGTTTTTATCATTCTCTTCATCCTTCTCGCGTTTGCCAACGAAAAATTCCTGCTTCCCGCGAACCTGATCAACGTGGTGCGGCAGATCTGTGTAAACGCCGTTGTGGCGCTCGGCGCGACCTATGTCGTGCTCTGCGGCGAGATCGACCTGAGCCAGAGCTCGCTGGCGGTGCTCGCGGGATGCGGCTGCGCGATGCTGATCATGAGGGCCGGGATGAACATCTACCTCGCGATGGTCATTTCCCTTGCGGCCGGTACGGTCGTCGGCGCGCTGATGGGGCTCATCGTCACCAAGCTGCGCGTGCAGTCGTTCATCGCGACTCTCGGCATGCAGTATGCGCTGGCGGGCGTCGTGCTTCTGCTCACCAACAGCCAGCCGATCACCGGGCTGCCCGATTCCTTCGCGGTCTTCGGGCGCGGCTATGTCGGCCCGATCCCCGTCCCGTCGATCATTTTGGTGATCGTCTTCCTGATCGGCGCGTTTGTTTTAAAATACACCGCCTTTGGTCGCAATGTGCTGGCCGTCGGCGAAAATCCGACCGCGGCGAACCTGTCGGGCATCAGCGTACACAGGACCAAGATCGCCGTCTTTGCGATCGCGGGTCTCATGAGCGCGATGGGCGGCCTGCTGCTGACCGCGCGGCTCTCGTCGGGACAGCCGTCGTCCGGCTCGGACCTGTCCCTGCAGGCGCTGGCAGCCGTCTTTGTCGGCGGCGCGAGCAAGGGCAGCGTCATGAACACGCTGGCGGGCGCGCTCATCATGGGCCTGATCAACAACGGCCTCAACCTCATGGAGGTCAACGCCTACTGGCAGAAGGTCGCGCTCGGGTTCATCATCGTCGGCGCGGTCGCGCTGGACATGTTCCGTTCGTCCCACTCCGGGTCGAAACAATAAAGGAGGATGCGCACATTGCTTTCTAAGGAGTTTTTGGAGTGCTCGCCCGAGGTTGAAGCCGCCCTGACGGCGGGAAAGCCTGTCGTTGCGCTCGAGTCGACGATCATCTCCCACGGCATGCCCTACCCGAAGAATGTTGAGACCGCGCTCGCGGTCGAACGGGTCGTGCGGGAGCAGGGGGCCGTGCCCGCGACGATTGCGGTGATCGGCGGGAAGCTCAAAGCGGGACTCAGCGAGGAGGAGATCACCCGCCTCGGCAAAAAGGGGACGGAGGTCATCAAGGCGAGCCGCCGCGACCTGCCCATCCTGCACGCACTTGGCAGGGACGGCGCCACCACGGTGGCCGCGACGATGATCGTCGCGCACCTGGCCGGTATTTCCGTCTTCTGCACGGGCGGCGTCGGCGGGGTGCACCGCGGCGGGGAGAACACGATGGACATTTCCGCGGATCTCGAGGAACTGGCGCAGACGCCGGTGCTCGTCGTCTGCGCCGGGGCCAAGTCGATCCTCGACATCGGCCGCACCCTCGAATACCTCGAGACCAAGGGGGTTCCGGTTGTCGGCTACCAGACTTCGGAGATGCCCGCCTTCTACACGCGGAAAAGCGGCTTTGGGGTCGATTACCGATTGGATACGCCGCGCGAGATCGCGGCCTCCTTTTACGCCAAGCGGAAGATGGAGATCCCCGGCGGCATGCTCGTGGCAAATCCCATTCCGGAGCAGTACGCGATGGACGCGGACTACATCAACGGCAAGATTGACGAGGCGGTCGCGGATGCGGAGCGCCGGGGGGTCAAGGGCAAGGAGATCACCCCCTTCCTGCTCGATTCACTCCAGAAGATCACAGGCGGCGAAAGCCTGGAAGCGAATATCCGTCTGGTCTTCAACAACGCAGTCGCCGCGTCGAAGATCGCGGTGGAACTGGCAAAGCTGAAATAACCGATGGAATAGAAAGGAAGGACTCTTATGAGCAAGATCAATCGAAACGAGCCGCCCCTCTTTGAGGTGGATGGGAAAGCGGTCCTGACGGGGCTCAGGCGCGGAGACAAACTGGGCAGATATGCGATCCTGGCGGTCCGCGATCCGCTGGGCTTTTCCAAGGATGCGGCGGACGTCATCGCCGACTCGATGACCAACGTCAGGGAGATCACCCGCAATTCGATGTTCACCGTCCTCAGCGGCTGCTATCAGGACGCGCAGATCATCGTCTGTTCCACCGGCAGCGGCGGCGCGGACACCGAGATCGCAATGGTGGACCTCATGCAGTACGGCGGCGTGGACACCTTCCTGCGCATCGGCACCTCGGGCACCCAGCGCCCCGACCTCAACGTCGGCGACATTGTCATCACCTCCGGCGCGGTCCGCGACGAGGGCCTCACCAAGGAATATATCGACGCCTGCTACCCCGCCATCGCCAGCTATGAGCTGATGCTGCCGATGATCGAATCGGCGCAGGCCCGTTCCCTCCGCTATCATGTCGGCATCACCCGCTCCAACGACGCGATCTACTGTGGACAGGGCCGCCCGGTCATGGGGTACCTGCCCAACGAAGGCGTTGTCGAGCATTGGGTGAACGCAGGTGTGCTCAACGTCGAACGCGAGACGGCCGCCATCCTGACCCTTGCCCAGCTCTTCCATGCGCGCGGCGGTTCGATCTGCACGGTCTGCAACAGCTCGATCACCCAGAAGGTCGGCGTATCGCAGGGAATCGACGACGCGATCGCCGTCGGTCTGGAGGGGCTTGCGCTCCTCGCCAGGCGCGACGCGGAGAAGGAAAAGGCCGGGCAGAAATGGTGGAGCCCTCACTGCGGCTGATGCGCCGGCAAAATGGGAAAGGGGGCCGGAGGATGGGGCTGAAGACGCCGTCCGGCGGCATGAATAAAACGGCCGGGCCGGAGGTGCTTGCGATCGGCGACGTGCTGATGGATTACCAGTACTGGGTTGACCGGTTCCCGCAGAGGGGCGGGGACGTCAAAATCCTGATGTCGAGCTGCAGCCCGGGCGGATCCGCGGCGAACACCGCGTTTTCCCTTGCACTGTTGGGGATCCGGTGCGGTTTCTGCGGACGGATCGGGAAGGACGCGGCGGGCCGTCGTGTCGAGGAACGGATGCGGAACGCCGGTCTGGACCTGAGCTGCATGCAGTACGGCGACGACACCGGCTATACCGTGACGATCATAGACGACCGTAGCGAACGGACGATGCTATCCTTTCGCGGCGCGGCGGGCGAACCGCTGGAATTGACCGCCGCGCTCCGGCAGACGCTGCAAACCGTCCGGGTGCTGCTGCTCTCCGGATACCTGCTGGCCGACGCGGCGCAGGCGCGCTTTGCGGTCGAGGCCGCCGGGATGACGCGGCGGGCGGGCGGGCTGGTCGCGCTCGACGCCTCCCCCAATATCGAAAATGTCCCGCCCGATATCCTGCGGGAGGCGCTCGCTGTAACCGATATCCTGCTGCCGAACCGGCGGGAGATGCAGGCGATCACCGGCGTTTGGGAAACGGGCGCCGGTCTGGATGCGCTGCTGCGCAGGGTGCCGATCGCCGCGCTCAAGCTGGGCGCGGAGGGGTCGGCGCTCGGAATCCGCGGCGGATACGCCGAAACCGGACGCTGGCATATCCCTGCCGCCGAGGTGACCCCGCTGGATACAACGGGCGCGGGAGACGCCTTCAACGCGGGATTTCTCGCGTCCTACCTGCGCGGTGAAAAACCGGAGGACTGGCTTCGAGCGGGAAACGCGCTCGCCGCGCGGGCAATCTCGCAAAAGGGCGCCGTGCCGTTCGACGGAATGGAAGAAAAGGTGTGTGCCGGAGTCGGCTGATTACACACCGGATATCCAGAGGGAATCCCGCAGGTGGGATTCCCTCTGGTTCTTTTCCGGGCCGTCCGGCATTCTATTCATAAAACGAATGGAAAGCGCTATATATTATAATTGTATGGAAAAGCGGTACAGCTTGACTTTTGAGCCGGATTCCGATAAAATTTAAGGCATTACAAATGGTTGTTTGCCGCACAGTCCCACGCCATTCGGAAGCGACGCGCTGCCGGATGGCGTTTTGTATGGGGCGCGGCGGAGGATGGAGGAGTCGGTTTGGAAATACGGATGGCCGGGATCGACAGCTCCCGCGCCCCGGTCGGGGTACGGGAGCGGTTCGCGATGACCGCTTCGGCCGCGTCCGAGGCGGCGGCGCGCGCCTGCCGGGAGTTTGGCGCAAAGGGGTGCGTCCTTCTCTCCACCTGCAACCGCACCGAGCTGTGGTTGAGCGGGCGCGCTTCGCTCGAACCCTATGAGCTGCTCTGCGCGCTCAGGGGCGCGGAGCCCGGCGCGCACCGGGACTGCTTTGTCCGCCGCGAGGGCCTTGAGGCAGCGGAACATCTCTTCCAGCTCGCGTGCGGGATGAAATCCCAGGTCTTCGGAGAGGACCAGATTTTGACCCAGGTCGGGACCGCCCTCTCCCTCGCCCGGGAGGCGGGCGCGGCCGACGCGGTGCTGGAAACCCTCTTCCGGTCGGCCGTCACCTCGGCCAAGAAGGTCAAAACGGCCGTCCGCCTGACGGAGGCGGACCAGTCGGTGGCGGTGCGGATGGAGGCGTTTTTGAAGGGCGTCATGGGACCGCTCGCGGGTACGCCCTGCCTGGTGATCGGAAACGGAGAGATGGGGCGGCTCGCGGCGCGGCGGCTTGTGGAGGCCGGGTGCCGCGTCTCGATGACGGTGCGCCGCTACCGCCACGGGGAGGTTTCTCTGCCGGACGGCGTGGAGGCGGTTTCCTATGAGGAGCGGCTCTCCCTCCTGCCGCGGGTGCGCCTGGTGGTCAGCGCGACCGCCAGCCCACACTATACGCTGCGCGCGGCGGAGGTCGGGCCCGCTCTCGCGGGGCCGACGGTATTCTGCGATCTCGCGGTGCCCCGGGACATCGACCCGGCGATCGCATCCCTGCCGGGGGCGCGGGTTTACGACACCGACGGGATCTGCGGCGGGGCGGACGCCCGCCGCGATGAAGCCGCTCTGACGCGGGCGCGGGAGATCCTCGCGGACGGCCTTGCGGAGTTCGCGCGGTGGTATGGCTTTCGCGCGGTGGTGCCCGCGGCAAGGGAGACCGGCGAGCTTGCCGCGCGGGACTTTATGGGCCGGGTGGAAAAGACTGTGCGCGGCCTCGGACTCTCCGGGGAGGCGGAGGAGGATCTCCTCGACAGGCTGCGGGCTTCGGCGGAAAAGACGGTCGACAGGCTGCTCTTCGGCCTGCGGGAGACGCTGCCGTCCGAGCTGTGGCAGCCCTGTATGGACGCGCTGCATCTGGCCGCCGGAGGGCGCGCCGAACCCGCGGGGCCGGGCGATTTTGTCCCTCGGCCCGCGGCCGGAGGGACGGAAAACGCTCCGCGTTTTCCGCTGTTCGTCGATCTGACGAACAGCAAAATCGCCCTCGTGGGCGGCGGCCGCGTCGCGGCGCGCCGCGCGAAGGCGCTCGCCCCCTTCGGCTGTTCCCTCACGGTGATCGCGCCGGACATCTCCCCGGAGATCGAGGCGCTCGGCGCGCGGATCGTCCGCCGCGCCTTCCGGGCGGGCGACTGCGCGGGCTTCGACCTTGTGCTCGCGGCGACCGACGACCGGGAAACCAATCACGCGGTCGGGGAGGAAGCCCGGCGGCTGGGCATCCCGGCGAACGTCTGCGACGCGCCGGGGGAGTGCGACTTCTTTTTCCCGGCGGTCGTACGACGGGACGCGCTCGTCGTCGGGGTGACCGCCAGCGGGACGAACCACGCGCTGGCAAAGGCCGCGGCGGACAGTCTCCGCGCGCGGATGGAGGAATGGATTCCAAAGGAGGTGACGGCGGATGCGGCGACGTAAGATCCGCTTTGGCAGCAGGGAGAGCAGACTCGCGGTCATCCAGAGCGAACTGGTGATGGATGCGATCCGCCGGGCGCATCCCGACTGGGAGCTGGAGCTCGTGACGATGAAAACGACGGGCGACTTGATTCTCGACCGCCCGCTCGACCGGGTGGGCGGCAAAGGCCTTTTCGTAAAGGAGCTTGACCGCGCGCTCCTGGAGGGCCGCATCGATTTCGCGGTACATAGCCTCAAGGACCTGCCGATGGAGCAGCCGGAAGGGCTGCCCATCCTGGCCTATTCCCGCCGTGCCGACCCGCGCGACGTGCTGGTTCTGCCGGAGGGCGCGGACCGCCTGGACCCGGAAAAGCCGCTCGGCTCGTCGAGTCCGCGCCGTGCGCTCCAATTGGGAGGCCTCTTTCCCGGGATGCGGGTGGAAAGCGTGCGCGGCAACATCCAGACCTGCCTCTCCAAGCTGGACGGCGGGCAGTTTTCCGCGCTGGTGCTGGCCTATTCGGGCATCCTGCGCCTCGGGCTGGAAAACCGCGTCAGCCGGGTCTTTTCCACCGATGAAATGCTCCCGGCGGCGGGCCAGGGGATTTTGGCGGTGCAGGGGAGGGCGGGGGAGGACGCCTCCTTCCTCAGCTGCGCCGACGACGAAAATTCGCGGGCTGCGGGGCTCGCGGAACGCGCCTTTGTGCGCGCGCTCGACGGGGGCTGTTCCTCCCCCATCGCCGCCTACGCGGAGCTTCACGGGCAGGAGCTTCGGCTGACCGGTCTCTACTGCCGGGAGGCGGACGGGAGCCATACGGTCGAACGCATGACCGGCAGCCGGACGGACGCGGAAAAGCTCGGCGTCCTGTTGGCCGAACGGATGAGGAGGCGGGTATGAGCGGAAAGGTCTATCTGGTCGGCGCGGGCCCGTCCGACGCGGGACTGCTGACCCTCAAGGGTTATGAACTGCTGCAAACCGCCGACGTGGTGGTGTACGACGCGCTCGTGGGCGGGGAGGTGCTCGGGCTGATTCCGCCCGAAACCCGCCGTGTCGACGTGGGCAAGCACGCGGGGAACCATCCGGTGCCGCAGGAGGAGATTAACCGCATCCTGCTGCGGGAGGCGCTCGAGGGGCATACCGTCGTGCGGCTCAAGGGCGGGGACCCCTTCCTCTTCGGGCGGGGCGGCGAGGAGCTCGAGCTGCTCGCGGAGCGGGGCGTCCCCTTCGAGGTGGTGCCGGGCGTGACCTCGGCCGTCGCGGTGCCCGCCTACGCGGGCATCCCCGTGACCCACCGGGACTGCTGCTCGTCGGTGCACATCATCACCGGCCACACGAAAAAATCGCCGGGCGCGCGCACCGACTATCGGGCGCTCGTCCGCTTGGGCGGCACGCTGGTCTTTTTGATGGGGGTCGCCGCGCTGGAGGAGCTCTGCGCGGGACTGCTCGGCGGCGGTATCGATCCGGCCACGCCCGCCGCGGTTTTGGAGCGGGGGACCACGGCCCGCCAGCGGCGGATTTCCGGAACGGTCGAAACCCTGCCCCAAAAGGCACGGGAAGCGGAGGTCGGGACCCCGGCGGTCATCGTCGTGGGGGAGGTCTGCGCATTGGCGGAGCGGTTCTCCTGGGCGGAGAAGCGCCCGCTCGGCGGCAGGCGGGTGATCGTCACCCGCCCGCGAAAGCTGGCCTCCCGCATGACCGCGAAGCTGCGCGCGCTGGGCGCCGAGGTCTTGGAGCTGCCGTCGATCGTGACGGAGCCGGTCGCGCCGAATCCGGCGCTTGACGAGGCGCTCGCGCGGATCGGCGAATACGGCTGGCTCGTCTTCACGAGCCCGACGGGGGTGCGCGTCTTCCTGGAGCACCTGCGCGAAACCCGCTTCGACCTGCGGCGGCTGGGCGGGGTGCGGCTGGCCGCGATCGGCCCGTCGACCGCCGGGGCGCTCGAGGAGCACGGGCTGCTGCCCGCGCTCCTGCCCGATCGCGCCTACGCCGCCGCGCTCGGCGCGGCGCTGGCGGAACGCGCCGCCGGGGAGCGGGTGCTCATCTGCCGCGCGAGGCAGGGCTCGCCCGAACTGACGCGCGCGCTCGACGCGGCGGGGATCTCCTATGACGATCTCCCGCTCTACGAGACGCGTTACGCCCATCCGGACGCGAAGCGCGCGGCGGAGCTGCTCGACGCGGGGGAGATCGACTATGTGGCGTTCACGAGCGCGTCGACCGTTCGGGGGTTCGCAGAGACGCTCGGGAAACGGGATTACCGGAAGGTACGCGCGGTGTGCATCGGGGAATCGACCGCCGCGGCCGCGCGGGAATACGGGATGTGGGTGGAGACCGCCTCGGAGCCGTCGATCGACGCGATGGCAGACCGGATGGCGGAACTGAGTGAGAAGGAGCGTAAGGGATATGGAACTTATTGAGAGGCCGAGAAGGCTGCGGAAAACCCCGGCCGTCCGCGGGCTGGTGCGGGAGACGCGGGTGTCGAAATCCGCGCTGGTCTATCCAATCTTCGTCAAGGAGGGGCGGGGGATCGCCGAGCCGATCCCCTCGCTCGACGGGCAGTTCCGCTACAGCCCCGACATGCTGCATGTGGAGCTTGAAAAGGTGCGGGAGGCGGGAGTGCCCGCCGTGCTGCTCTTCGGGCTGCCCGCGCATAAGGACGAATGCGGCTCGGGCGCGTGGGACGACGAGGGCGCGGTGCAGCAGGCGCTGCGGCTGGCCAAACGGGACTTTCCCGAACTCTATCTCATCACCGACGTGTGCATGTGCGAATACACCTCCCACGGGCACTGCGGCATTTTGAACGGCCGGGAGGTCGACAACGACAGGACCCTTGAGGTGCTTGCCAAGACCGCCCTCTCCCACGCGCGCGCGGGCGCGGACATGGTCGCGCCCTCCGACATGATGGACGGCCGGATTCTCGCGCTGCGCCGGGCGCTCGACGGCGCGGGCTTTTCCGACACGCCGATCATGTCCTACGCGGTCAAATACGCCTCCGCCTTCTACGGGCCCTTCCGCGACGCGGCGGGTTCGGCGCCCGCCTTCGGCGACCGGCGGGGCTACCAGATGGATTACCACAACGTCCGGGAAGCGGTCCGGGAGGCGGCCCTCGACGTGGAGCAGGGGGCGGACGTCCTGATGGTGAAGCCCGCGCTCTCCTATCTCGACGTGGTGCGCGAGGTCAAGTCGCGGTTCGACCTGCCGCTGGCCGCCTACAGCGTCAGCGGGGAATACGCGATGATCCGGGCGGCGGGGAAGGCGGGCCTCATCGATGAGGCGGCGGTCGCCTGCGAGGCGGCGGTGTCCGTCTTCCGCGCGGGCGCGGACATCCTCATCACCTACTACGCCAAGGAGCTCGCGGGCTGGATCGACGAGGGGAGGATCGGCTGATGGGACGTTCGGAGGAGCTGTTCGAGCGGGCGAAAAGGGTCATCCCCGGCGGGGTCAACAGCCCGGTGCGGGCGTTCGGCTCGGTGGGGATGACGCCGCGCTTCATCTCCCGCGCCGACCGGCAGAAAATATACGACGCGGACGGGCGTGCATACACCGATTACGTCGGCTCGTGGGGGCCGATGATCCTCGGGCACAACCATCCCGTGGTGCGCGAGGCGGTCGAGCGCGCGGTGAAGGACGGCCTCAGCTTCGGCGCGGCGACCGAGCGCGAGGTGGAGATGGCGGAGCTCGTCTGCGGGGCGGCCCCGTCGGTCGAGCTGGTGCGGATGGTCAATTCGGGCACCGAGGCGGTCATGAGCGCGGTGCGCGCGGCGCGCGGCTTCACCGGCCGGGACAAGCTCGTCAAATTCGCGGGCTGCTACCACGGCCACAGCGACGCGATGCTCGTCAAGGCGGGCTCGGGCGTGATGACGGCGGGGGTGCCGGACAGCGCGGGGGTGCCCGCGGCCTGCGCCGGCGACACGCTGACCGCCGCCTATAACGACCTTGAGAGCGTGGAGCTGCTTTTCGCGGAGAACCCGGGGAAGATCGCGGCGGTCATCGTCGAGCCTGTCGCCGCCAATATGGGCGTGGTGGAGCCCGCCGGGGGCTTTTTGAAGGGGCTGCGGCGGCTCTGCGACGAAAACGGCGCGGCGCTCATCTTCGACGAGGTGATCACCGGCTTCCGCCTGGCGTTCGGCGGCGCGCAGGAGCGGTACGGCGTCGAGGCCGACCTCGTCACCTACGGCAAGATCATCGGCGCGGGGATGCCGGTGGGCGCCTACGGCGGGCGGCGGGAGATCATGGAGCGGGTCGCGCCGGTGGGGAGCGTCTACCAGGCGGGCACCCTCAGCGGCAATCCCGTCGCGATGGCGGCGGGGCTTGCCCAGCTCCGTTATCTGCGGGAGCACCCGGAGGTCTACGCGCATATCGAAAGCCTCGGCCGGAGGCTGCGCGCCGGGCTGCGGGAGGCCGCGCCCGGCTGCGCGGTGACGGGCGCGGGGTCGCTCTGCTGCCTCTTTTTTACCCCCGGCCCGGTCGTCGATTACACGACGGCGAAGGCGGCCGACACCGCGCGGTTCGCGCGCTGCTTCCGGTTTTTGCTCGAACGGGGGATCTACACCGCGCCCAGCCAGTTCGAGGCGCTCTTCCTCTCGGACGCGCACACCGAGGGGGATGTGGACGCCCTTGCGGCCTGCATCGCGGATTTTTTCCGCACGGAAAAAAACTGAACGGGACCGGAAAGGGCCGCCGCGGGAAACCGCGTCGGCCCTTTCCATTGCAAAACCCTGGCCATCCGATTCATTTTTTCAATTGGCAAGCATATTGTTAACTATGTTATACTATTCACAAAGGGAGCCGTGCCGTCCGGGGACGCTCCATCCAACGAGGAAAGGCGGAAGAAAACAGATGGGATATCGCTTGAGCTATCCGGAGGCAGACGAGCTCTTCCGGAAACTGTCGGCGGAGTATGAGATCTACGCGCCGAAGCTGTTTGAGAAACAGGGCCGTTATTCCGATACGGACATTGTCCGGTACGACCGGGTAAAACGGGCCGAGGAGATCGTCTGGGACCGCAAATCGGACTTTTCGGCCAAGGAGGTCGTCAGCCCGATCACCCAGACCATTTTTTACTTTACCGAGGACGAATACCGCGAGAGCCGCACGGGCGCCAAAAAGCTCCTCATCTTCCTGCGCCCCTGCGACATCAACGCGTTTGAGCACCAGGACAAAATCTACCTGGAGAACGGCGGCATCGCCGACGTGTTCTACCAGCGGGTGCGCGACCGGGTGCGCTTTGTGCTGATGGAGTGCACCGAGGGGTGGGACACCTGCTTCTGCGTCTCGATGGGTGCCAACCGCACGAACGACTATTCTGCCGCCGTCCGGCACGACGAAAACGGCCTGCTCTTCACGGTCCCCGACCCCGAGCTGGCCCCCCATTTCGCCGGGAACCGGGAGGAGCCGTTCGAGGTCCGGTTCATCGAGCAGAACGATTTCACCGTGGAAATCCCCGAGATCCCCAATAAGGACGTGCTCAACAAGCTCAAAAAGCACCCGATGTGGCAGGAGTTCAACGACCGCTGCATCAGCTGCGGAAGCTGCACCGTCGCGTGCAGCACCTGCACCTGCTTCACCACGGTGGACAAAATCTACGACGAAAACGCCCACGCGGGCGAACGCCGCCGCGTGGCGGCCTCCTGCCAGGTGGCGGGCTTCGACTGCATGGCGGGCGGGCATGAGTTCCGCACGACCCCGGCCGACCGGATGCGCTACCGCGTCCTACATAAGGTGCACGACTACAAGGCCCGTTTCGGCGATTTTCACATGTGCGTGGGCTGCGGGCGGTGCAGCGCGAGATGCCCGAAGTTCATCTCGTTCCCCGCCACCATCAACAAGATGGCCGCCGCGATCAAAGAGATCGTCGCCGCCGAACGCCAGTGAAAGAAGGAGGATACCGATGAACAATCCCGTCATGCCGAAACCCCATCAGATTCTGGATATCATCCGGGAGACCAATCTGGAATACACCTTCCGGATTGAGACGGATATGCGTCCCCAGCACGGGCAGTTCTTTCAGCTCTCCCTCCCGCGCGTCGGCGAGTGCCCCATATCGGTGAGCAATTTCGGGGAGGGGTGGATGGAGTTCACCATCCGCTCGGTCGGCAAGGTGACCGACCAGCTGTTCTCCCTCCAGCCGGGCGACGAGCTTTTCGTGCGCGGCCCCTACGGAAAGGGCTGGCCGATCGACGAGCTGCGCGGCAAGCACCTCGTCGTCGTCGCGGGCGGCACGGGCGTTTCGCCGGTGCGCAGCCTGCTCAACAAATGCGCCGCCGAGCCGGACTTCGTGAAGAGCGTCGACCTCATCTGCGGCTACAAAAATGAGGACTGCATCCTCTTCCGCCCCGACCTCAGACGCTGGGCGGAGAAATTCCGCGCGATCTACACCCTCGACAGCCAGGTGTGCGAGGGGTGGGAGACGGGGCTCGTCACCACCCACATCTCGAAGGTGCCGTTCGACTCCTTCGGGGACGATTACGCGGTGATCATCGTCGGCCCGCCCGTCATGATGCACTTCTGCGGTCTGGAATGCAAAAAGCTCGGCATCCCGGACGAAAAGATCTGGGTCTCCTTCGAGCGCAAAATGTCCTGCGCCGTGGGCAAATGCGGGCACTGCCGCATCGACGAGACCTATGTCTGCCTGGAAGGCCCCGTATTCAACTATACGGTCGCCAAAGACCTGTTGGATTGAGGAGGGAACAAGCGGATGAACCAGGATATCAACATTAAAAAACTCCAGAAGAACTGCTGGCGGCAGTCGAAGGTGCCGGGCGAATTCATGCTCCAGATGCGGGTCCCCGGCTCGATGATCAGCGCAAAGCACCTCGAGCGGGTCCAGTATATCTGCCAGACGTGGGGCAACGGCAATTTCCACGTCGGCATGCGCCACACCCTCAACGTGCCGGGCGTCAAATACGAGGACATCCCGGCGGTCAACGACTACATCTCCGAGTACCTCGAAGAGGTCGAGTGCGACATGTGCGACGTCGACATGGAGACCGACGCGGGCTATCCGACGATCGGCTCCCGCAACATCATGGCCTGCATCGGCAACACCCACTGCATCCTCGCCAACTACAACACCCAGGACCTCGCCCGCAAGCTGGAACCGCTCGTCTTCCCGAGCCACTACCACATCAAGATGTCCCTCTCGGGCTGCCCGAACGACTGCGGCAAGGGCCACTTCAACGATTTCGGCATCGTCGGCATCTCCAAGATGGTCTACCACTATGAGCGGTGCATCGGCTGCGGCATGTGCATCGACGCGTGCAAAAAGCACGCGACCGGCGTGCTCTCCTTCACCGAGGACAAAAAGATCGCCAAGGACACCTGCTGCTGCGTCGGCTGCGGCGAGTGCGCGACCGTCTGCCCCGCGGGCGCGTGGACCCGCAGACCCACCAAATTCTTCCGCGTGCTGGTGGGCGGGCGCACGGGCAAGCAGTCCCCCCGTATGGGCAAGACCTTCCTCAACTGGGTCACCGAGGACGTCCTCCTCGCGGTCATCGGCAACTGGCAGAAGTTTTCCGCCTGGGTGCTGGACCACCAGCCCGTCTATATGCACGGCGGCCACCTGATCGACATGGCCGGCTACGACAAGTTCAAGGAGATGATGCTCGAGGGCGTCACGCTGAACCCCGAGGCGACGGTGGCGCAGCGCATCCTGTGGACAGAGACCGAGTACCGCGCCCAGATCAACGTGATCCCGCTTTCCGAGCACCCCAAGGCGGGCCCGCGAAAATAATGGGCCGCCTGCCGGAAAAAGCCTCCCGCGCATACGCGCGGGAGGCTTTTTTGGCGCCGGTCAGCCCCCCGAAAAGGTGGCGCAGACCTCGCCGAGAAGGTCGAGGAAGGCCCCGGCGGGGTCGGGGAGGGGTCGGTCATTCGGAAGGATGTAGGAAAAATCGCGGGTGTAGGAGCTGCGGACGGGCAGCTCGACCAGTTCGCCACTGCGCAGCTCGTCGAGCATGACGAGCCGGGAGAGGAAGCAGACGCCGAGCCCCTGCTTGACGACCTCCTTGATGGCAAAATTGGAGTTGTATTCGATGCGGTTCTCCACGCGGATGTGGTTGGAGGAGATGAAGCTGTCGAGGTACTGCTCGGTGCCGGAGCCCTGCTCGCGGGTGATCCACAGTACCTTGCCCAGCCTGCCGGGGCTGGCGTCCCCAAGCTCCACCGCGAGGGCGGGGGAGGCGGCAAGCACGAGGTGGTCGGTATAGAAGTCGGTGCGCTGGAAGCTGTGGGGGATGTCCCGCCCCTCGATGAGCCCCACGTCGATCCGCCCGTCCTCGAGCGCGTCGCAGACCTCGCGGGTGTTGCCGACCAGCACCCCCGCGCGCACGTCGGGATACCGCCCGCAGAAAGCCGCCAGGACCCTGGGAAGCATATGGTCGCCGATCGTCATGCTCGCGCCGATCTCGAGGCGTTGGACGGCGGCGCTGTGCCGGATCTGGTCGAGCTCCCCGAAGGTGTCCTCCAGGGTGCCGAGCACCTTTTTGGCGCAGCGGTAAACCGCCTCGCCCGCCTCGGTCAGCTCGATCTGCCGGGAGACGGCCGAACGGGTGAGCAGGCTTGTCCCGCCGAAAAAGATCTCCACCTTCTTGACCTGCTGGCTGACGGTGGGCTGGGAGAAATTCAGCTTCTGCGCCGTGCGCGTGAAGTTCTTGCTCTCCGCCACCTCCACAAAGGTCCGCAGTTCCTCGAACAACCTCAGTCACTCCCCTCTGTACATTGATCCTATCATAGCACCTTTCGGCCCCGGCATCAAATCCCAATGCAAAATTGCGCGGAGGGGATTGGAATTCCCGGGGAAATGAGGTACAGTGTAAGGGAAGCGAACGAAAAAGACGGACAGGGGGAACTCGTCATGCGATTTGCTGTAATCGGCACCAATTTCATCACCGACCGGCTCCTGACGGCAGCGGGGGAGGTCCCGGGGTTTCGGCTGGAGGCGGTCTGCTCCCGCACGCGGGATCGCGGGAGGGAATACGCCGCCAAGTGGGGCGCGCCCGGGGTCTTCACAGACCTCGACGAGCTGGCCGCCTGCCAGGAGGTGGACGCGGTCTACATCGCGAGCCCCAACGCTCTGCACCGCGCGCAGGCGGTGAGGATGCTCCGCGCGGGAAAGCACGTGCTCTGCGAAAAGCCCGCCGCCTCCAACGCCCGCGAGCTCCGGGAGATGTATGCCGCCGCGGATAAAAGCGGCACGCTGCTTCTGGAGGCGATGCGCCCGGCGTTTCTGCCCTCCCTCGACCGGCTGCGCGAGGCGCTCCCGAGGATCGGCAAGGTGCGGCGCGCGGTGCTCAGCTTCTGCAAATACTCCTCGCGCTACGACCGGTTCCGCGCGGGCGTCATCGAAAACGCCTTCAACCCCGCCCTCTCCAACGGCGCGCTGATGGACATCGGCGTCTACTGCGTGCACCTGCTGCTGCTCCTCTTCGGGGAGCCGGAACGAATCCAGGCGGCCTGCGTCAAGCTCGAAAACGGGGTGGACGGCGCGGGCACCATCCTCGCGTCCTACGGGGGGATGACCGCCGAGCTGCTCTACTCGAAGATCAGCGGCATGGACGACCGCAGCGAGCTCCAGGGGGAGGACGGCAGCATCTTCCTGGGGGACATCAGCCGCCTGGGGGATCTCCGCCTGTCCCTGCGGGGCGGCGGCGGGGAGACGCCCCTGCCGGTGGAAACGGCGGAGCACGACATGCGCCACGAGCTGGAAGCGTTCCTCAGGATGGCCGAGACGGGCCGGGGAGAGGAGCCCCACCGCCGCCGGTCGATCGCCGCGATGGAGCTGCTGGACGAGGCGCGGCGGCAGTGCGGCATCCGTTTCCCCGCCGACGAAACGCGGTAATAGCGATAAAACGGGAACAGGGCGCCCGCCATTCGGCGGGGGCCCCTATTTTATGCGGGCGGGTCCTCGCCGCCGCAGAGCAAGCGCTGGCATTCGAGCAGCTCGACGGTCCGGAAGAGCTCGTCGGGCGTGCCGGCCGGCAGGTTCGCTTCAAGGATTTCCCGCCGCAGACCGGGCGGGAGCGCGTCGAGCAGGGCGCGCGGCGCGGGATTGGTATCCGTCACGGCCATCGCCTCCAAACGGTTATTTGGACAGCCCCTCGAGGATGTTCCCCGCGTAGCGTTCCAGCTCGGCCTGCGTCTGGATGCGTTCCCCGCCGCGGTGGACCAGGTCCTGCACATAGCTCGGCAGAGCGCTGTAATACTGCTTGGCGCGCGCGTCCCGCTGGAGCAGGGCGTCGAGTCCGGTGGGGAAGCTCCCGTTCACTTTTGACATGTTCATCACCTCGCCCTATAGTATGGGGCGGGGCGGAGCCCTTCATGCAGGGGACGGAAATTCAGAGCAGGCAGGGGTTGCCGATGATGCAGAGCAAAAAGAAGATGATGAGCGCGATCAGAAAGACCGCGAGGCAGCCGTCGCATCCGGGCGCGCCGGAACGGCAGCGGGGGCAGTTTTCCGGGCGGCAGCCGCAGCTTTCCCGGTCGGGGCAGTCGGAACAGTTCATCAAGGATCCCTCCCATACCGATTTATATGCGGGGGAGGGCGGACAGATGAATGGCCCCCGCCGAACGGAGGGAACGGCGGGGGCCGGAGAATGGAATTGGGAGTAAATCGGAATGACTACCGCCCGAGCACCTGCATGACTCCCCGCACGGTCGTTTCATTGACGGCGAGGTAGCAGTCGTTGGAGGGCGGAAGGGAGGACCCGAAATTCAGCGTCGGGTTCAGCAGGGTCGAAGGGTCGGAAACCTGCGCGGTGCCGCCCAGATGGACGCGGGAAACGCCCGTTTCCTCGACGAGGCGCAGGATGTTGCCCGCGCGCACGCCGCCCCCTGCGAGGACCTGGATCCGGTCTCCGTACATCTGCTGCATCGCGCGGATGGCGGGCGCGCCGGTCAGCGCGTCGGCGCAGCCGCCGCTCGTCAGCACGCGGGTCACCCCGAGGGAGACGAGCTTCGACGCGGCGTCGAGCATGTTTTCGGTGACGTCGATGGCCCGGTGGAAGACCGTCTCGCAGCCGCCGGTACATTCTAGGAAGCGCGCGCACCGCTCGTAATCGAGACGGCCGTCGGCGGTCAGGAAGCCGAAGACGACGCCGTCCGCCCCCATCCGGGAGAAGCGGCGCGCGTCCTCGCACATGACGGAGAAGTCCTCGTCGGAATAGCAAAATCCCGCGCCGCGCGGACGGACCATGACGCTGACGGGCAGGGAAACCTGCTCCTTGACCAGGGCGACGAGGCCGGCGGATGGGGTAAGCCCGCCCAGCAGATGGGCGGACACCAGCTCGATCCGGTCGGCGCCCACGCGTTCGGCCAGTTTGCAGTCCTCGAGCGAGCCGCAGCAAAGCTCAATGGACACGCGGTTTTTCATGGGAACGCCTCCTGGGGAAGAAGAGGGTCTCACTTCTTATAGGTGATCGCCGCCGTCCTGCCCCCCTCGGCGGGGCCGGGGCAGGCGGTCATCGACTTGATCGCGTCAAGGTTGGTGATGATGCAGGGGGACATCGGGGAAAGGCCCTGCTCCCTGATGAAGCCGATGTCCATCTCCATGATCTTGTCGCCCTTTTTGACCTTCTGGCCGACCTCGACAAAGCTCTGGAAGCCCTTGCCCTCGAGCTTGACGGTGTCGATGCCCAGGTGGACGAGGATCTCCAGGCCGTCGTCCGACTCGATGCCCATCGCATGGAAGGTGTGGGCGATCTGGAAGATCGTCCCGTCGACGGGGGAGTAGACCGTTCCTTCGGTCGGGTCGACGGCGATGCCGTCCCCGAGCACCTTTTCCGCAAAGACGGGGTCGGGGACCTCGGTCACGGGGATCACCTTCCCGGTCAGCGGGGCCGCGATTTCAAGTTGTTTGCCTTTCAGAAAGTTCAGCATACCCTATTCTCCTTATACTGTTGCCCGCTGCCGGGGCTTTTGATAGTGCAAGATATCCCTCTCCGCCGCGGCGGAGAGGGATATCCGAAAGACGGATACGGTTTTGATCAGAGGAACTTCTTCATCGCGTCGACGAGCAGCTCCGCCTTCATGCCGACGATGACCTGAGTGACCTGGGTCCCAGCCTTCATCACGCCCGAGGCGCCGAGAGCCTTGAGGTCCTTCTCGTCGATCTCCTTGTTGCTGACAAGGACGAGGCGCAGGCGGGTGATGCAGCTCTCGATCTCCTTGATGTTTTCCTTGCCGCCGAGGACCGCGATATATTTCTGGGCGAGCTCGTCGAAGCCGATGTCGTCGGCCAGCTTACCGAAGTCCGCGGTTTCCTCGTCATCCTCGCGGCCGGGGGTTTTGAGGTCAAACTTCTTGATGACGAAGACGAACAGGAAGAAGTAGATGACCGCCATGATCAGGCCGATGACGATCGACAGGGCGGGTTTGGTGGAAATGCCCCAGTTGAGGACCATGTCGAAGAGGCCGGCCGAGAAACCGAAGCCCATCTTGATGCCGAGCATGACGCTGACCGCCATGGAAACGCCGGTCAGGACGCCGTGGATTACGAAGAGGCCGGGAGCGAGGAACATGAACATGAACTCGATCGGCTCGGTGATGCCGCAGAGGAACGCCGGGATCGCGACGGAGATCATCGCGCCGCCGATGGCGGCCTTGTTCTCCTTCTTCGCGCAGAAGTACATGGCAAGCGCGGCGGCCGGCAGCGCAAACATCATGATCGGGAAGAAGCCGGCCATGTAGTTTCCGGCAGTCGGGTCGCCCGCGAAGAAGCGGGTCAGGTCGCCGTGAACCACGGTGCCGTCAGGCTTGGCGAACTCGCCGAAGTTGAACCAGAAGTAGGAGTTGAGCACGTGGTGCAGGCCGACGGAGAGCAGCACGCGGTTGAAGAAGCCATAGATTGCCGCGCCGGCCGCGCCGATGCTGGAGAGGAATCCGGCGAAGGTGTCAAGCATCTTCTGGATGAACGGCCAGACAAAGCCGAAGCCGATACCGGCAAGCAGCGTGTAAAGGCCGGTCATGATGGGGACGAAGCGGCGGCCGCCGAAGAAGGCGAGCCAGTCGGGCAGCTTGGCGCTCTTATACTTGTTGTAGGCGACGCCCGCTATGACGCCCGCGATGATACCGCCGAAGTGCGCCATGTTGACCGAAGCGACGCCGGCGTAGAGGCTCTGCGCCCAGGCGAAGCCGCCGACCGAACCGAACAGGCCGGTGGCGCCCTCCGCGACGGGAGTGACCAGCCAGCTGAACAGCGCGCCCGCGGTGCCGTTCATGACGTAGAAGCCGATGGCGCCCGCGAGGCCCGCGGCGCCGTTGTTGTCCTTCGCAAAGCCGATCGCGACGCCGATCGCGAAGAGCAGCGGCAGGTTGTCGAACAGCGCGGAACCGGCCGCCGAGATGAAGGGCAGGTTGAGCAGATCGCCCTGTCCGAGGCGGAGCAGCAGAGCCGCGACCGGAAGGGAGGCGATGGGCAGCATCAACGCTTTGCCCAGCTTCTGGAGCTTTTGCAGGAACGTGGTTTTTTCCATGTGTCTACCTCCTAAAACAGAATCTATTATGTACGGGGCGAATTCCCCGTATACAGACAAAGCCGGAATCTACATCTGGACCAGCAGGCAGATGTGGACCGCCAGAAACGCCTTGTGGTCTTCGGAAAGCTCCGCGCCGATCTCCCGTTTCATCAGGTCGGAGACCGCCTGCGCGGCGCGGTAGTATTCTCCCATGCTCAACCGGACATACTGTTTGACGGGCATCTCAAGCGGGGCGCCGCGCAGCGCGGAGCTGATCAGACGGTTGAGGCTGGTCAGGAAGTTTTTGCAGGCGGAGGAGTTGGTGTCGAAGGTTCGCCCGAAGCACCGTCCGACCACGAGCACCGCCTGTTTATAGAACCGGGCGTTTTTCATGGCGGTATTGATGTGCTTGTTGCGGCGGGCGGAGTAGAGATGTAGGGCGATGAAGCCCTTTTCCGGTTCGCCGATATCGACGTCGACCTCCCTGCGGATGAGCTTGGCGGCGATCTCCGCGACCTCGAACTCCCGCGAGCACATGATGGCGATCTCGCCGATGAAGGGGTTGTCGATCGGCAGCCCCATCTTGAGGCGTTCGATCGCAAACGCGATGTGGTCGTAGAGGGCGTCGTAGAGCTTGTCGTTGGTGATGTCGAGCTTTTCGCGCGCGATCTCCACGATCTCCTGGGTCACCTTCTCGACCTTTTCGATGTCGTAGTTGAGCCGTTTGATCTCGCTGGGGTTGACGCTCTCGTCCAGGATGGAAAAGACCTTGTTGTCCGGATCGTCGCCATTGATCAGGTCGCCCTTGCGCGCACCGAACCCGACGCCCTTGCCGATCAGCACGATCTGCTTGCCGCCCGGCTCCTCGGCCAGGACGACGTTGTTGTTATAGACCTTCAGCACTTTGTAGTGCATGCCGCGCGCCCTCCTTCAAGCCGTCCCCCGTGAAAGCCGACCGCGCGCGCCGCCCTGCGGCGGCGCGGCACTTACAGGTTTTCGGTGAGGAACTTTTTGATGGCCTCGGCGGCTTCGGCCTCCCGCTCGCCGTCGACGGCGACGGTGATCTCGTCGTTCTGCTTGACGCCCAGCCCCATCAGCGCGAAGAGGCGCTTGCCGTCGGCCGACTTGCCGTTCACCGAGATGGTGGTCGCGGCGGGGAAGGACGCGATGCACTTGACGAGCAGCCCGGCGGGGCGCGCGTGGATGCCGAGGGCGTCGTTTATTTTGTAGGTAAAGGTCTGCATGAAATGATCCTCCTTTTGAGCGGATGCGGATGTACCGGCGAAAATCGGGGAAAAATAAAAGGCACAAACTTTCCAAACAATTCAACCAATCGTCCGAAAGCTTATGCCTGATCGCATCAGTAACATCACTTTGCATCTTCTGTTTGGTTTCAGTTTAACAGCTGAGATATATTTTGTCAATATTATGGACACATTTTGTTAACAATAACAGAAAATGGATAAAAAATTGTGGATTTATCCCTAAAAAATTCTTTTTTTAAACAAGAGCCCTTGTAAAGACGAATGGAGCCACTATAATGAAACTAAGCGACCCGCGGACAGGGCCGCAGCAAAAAAGGGGGAACCGACCATGAGAATATACGTTGCGAAGGACTACCACGACATGAGCCGCAAGGCCGCCAACATCGTCTCCGCGCAGGTGATCATGAAGCCCAACTGTGTGCTCGGGCTGGCCACCGGCTCGACGCCCGAGGGCATCTACGCCCAGCTGATCGACTGGTACAACAAGGGCGATATCGACTTCTCTTCCGTCAAGTCGGTCAACCTCGACGAGTACAAGGGCCTTCCGCGGGAGAGCGACCAGAGCTATTACTACTACATGAACGAGCATTTCTTCAAGGGAATCAACATCAGGCCGGAAAACACCCACATCCCCAACGGCATGGAGCCGGACAGCGAAAAGGAGTGCGCGCGATACAACCGGGTCATCGAGAGCGTGGGCGGCATCGATCTTCAGATCCTGGGCATCGGCGCGAACGGCCACATCGGCTTCAACGAGCCGGGCGAGGCGTTCGAGAAGGAGACCCACTGCGTCGCGCTCACCGAGAGCACCATCGAGGCGAACTCCCGCTTCTTCGAGAACCGGGACGACGTGCCCCGCTACGCCTATTCGATGGGTATCAAGTCGATCATGCAGGCGAAAAAGATCCTGCTCGTCGCCAGCGGGGCGGGCAAGGCGGACGCGATGTACGCGGCGCTCTGCGGGCCGATTACGCCGGCGGTGCCCGCGTCGATCCTCCAGCTCCACAACGACGTGACCGTCGTGGCGGACGGCGCGGCGCTCTCCAAAATCCAACTGTAAAAGCCCCGCGGCGCGGGGACGGAGGTTCCAGATGATTATCAAAAACGCACAGGTCTATACCGAAGGGTTCGCCTTTGAAAAGCGGGACGTCGCGGTGGAAGGGGAGCTGTTCGCCGAAACGGCAGGCGGCGGTACGGTCGACGCGTCGGGGCTGCTCATGCTTCCCGGGCTGATCGATATCCATTTTCACGGCTGCGACGGCTACGATTTCTGCGACGGCACCGACGAGGCGCTCGACGCAATCACCGCCTACGAGGGCAAAAACGGCGTGACCGCCATCTCGCCCGCGTCGATGACGCTGGCGGAGGAGACGCTCATCGCGATCTACCAAAACGCCGCGCGCTACTCCTACCGGGGCGGCGCGATGTTCCTCGGCGTCAACATGGAGGGGCCCTTCTTCAATCCCGCCAAGAAGGGCGCGCAGAACGGCGCCTTCCTGCGCGAGCCGGACATCGGCATGTTCCGGCGGCTGTGGGAGGCGGCGGACGGCAAGGTCAAAACCGCCTGCGTCGCGCCCGAGCTGCCCGGCGCGATGGAGTTCATCGACGAGGCGAAGCGGTACTGCGCCGTCGCGGTGGCCCACACCACCTCGGACTACGATACGGCGATGGAGGCGTTCCGGCGGGGCGCGTCCCGCGCCATCCACCTCTACAACGCGATGCCGCCCTTCTCCCACCGCGCGCCCGGCGTGGTCGGCGCGGTGGCGGACAGCGGCGCGATGGCGGAGCTCATCTGCGACGGGGTGCACATCCACCCGGCGGTTGTGCGCGCGACCGTCAAGCTGCTCGGGGACGACAAGGTCGTGCTCATCAGCGACAGCATGATGGCCACCGGCCTTTCGGACGGGGCCTATTCGCTCGGCGGCCAGCATGTCGACGTCAAGGGCAACCTCGCGACCCTATCGGACGGCACGATCGCGGGCTCCGCGACCAACCTCTTCGACTGCATGCGCTGCGCGGTCAAATTCGGCGTGCCGCTCGAGAGCGCCGTCCGCATGGCCACGATCAATCCCGCCAAAGCGATCGGCGAGGACGGCCGCATGGGCTCGATCGCGTCCGGAAAGCTCGCCAACTTCGTGCTGGCCGACCGGGAGCTGAATATCCGTGCGGTCTATGTGAAGGGAAAACAGCTCTGACCCGGCGGGGAAATCTTCGGGAGGTGCAGGAATGATAGTATTAAACGGCAAGAGCGTGTTCGGCGGAATCGCGTTCGGCAGGCTGGCGTTCTATGAGCGCCGCCAGCAGAACATCCACCGCCGTAGCGTCGACGACCCGCAGGCGGAGATCGCCCGGTTCGAGGACGCGAAGACAAAGGCCGTCGAACAGCTCGAGGCGCTCTACCAGAAGGCGCTCGTCGAGGTGGGGGAGACCAACGCGATGATCTTCCAGATCCACCAGATGATGCTCGAGGACCTCGACTACTGCGATTCGGTCACCAACATCATCACCTCCCAGGGGGTGAACGCGGAGTACGCCGTCGGCGTGACGGCGGATAACTTCGCGCAGATGTTTTCCGCGATGGACGACCCCTATATGCAGGGGCGCGCGGCGGACGTCAAGGACGTGTCCGAGCGGCTGGTGAACGTGCTCTGCGGCGTGCAGAGCGCGGGGGTCGACTCGGCCGGGCCGGTGGTCATCGCGGCGGACGACCTCGCGCCGAGCGAGACGGTCCAGCTCGACAAAAACAAGATTCTCGCGTTCGTGACCAAGCGCGGCTCGGCCAACTCCCACACCGCGATCCTGGCGCGCACGATGAACATCCCCGCCGTGATCGGCGTGGGGGATGCGCTGGAGGAGGCCTATAACGGCCGCGAGGTCATCGTGGACGGCTTCTGCGGGCAGATTTACGTCGACCCCGATGCGGAGACGACGGCGGCCCTGCGCGAAAAGTGGGAGAAGGAGAACGACAAGCGCCGCCTGCTCCAGGAACTGCGGGGCAAGGAAAACGTCACGGTCGACGGTCATAAGGTGCTCATCTACGCCAACATCGGCAGCCCCTCCGACATGGGCGCGGTGCTCGCCAACGACGCGGGGGGCATCGGGCTCTTCCGCAGCGAGTTCCTCTACCTTGAGAGCAGCGGCTACCCGAGCGAGGAGGAGCAGTTCGCCGCCTACCGCACCGTCGCGGAGACGGCCGCCGGCAAGCGGGTGGTCATCCGCACCCTCGATATCGGCGCCGACAAGCAGGTGGATTATTTTCAGCTGCCCAAGGAGGACAATCCCGCGATGGGCTACCGCGCCATCCGTATCTGCCTGACGCGGGAGGACGTCTTCAAGACCCAGCTGCGCGCCCTCTACCGCGCGTCGGCGTTCGGCAACATCGCGATCATGTTCCCGATGATCACCTCCGTGTGGGAGGTCCGCGAGATCAAGCGGATCGCCGCCGAGGTGCGGGAGGAGCTGAAGGCGGCGGGCATCCCCTATTCCGAAGAGGTCGAGCTGGGCATCATGATCGAGACGCCCGCGGCGGCGATGATCAGCGACCGGCTCGCGCCGGAGGTGGACTTCTTCAGCATCGGCACCAACGATCTGACCCAGTACACCCTGGCGATCGACCGTCAGAACCAGAAGCTTGAACGGTTCTACGACGCGCACCATCCGGCGATCCTGCGGTTCATCAAGCTGGTCGCGGACAACGCCCACAAGGCGGGCATCTGGATGGGCATCTGCGGCGAGCTTGCCGCGGACCCCGAGCTGACCGAGACCTTCCTCGCCATCGGGGTCGACGAGCTGTCCGTTTCGCCGCCCTACGTGCTCGAGCTGCGCCGCCGCGTCCGGGAGACGAACGTGGCGGAGGTCCGTGAAAAACTGCTTGCGGCGTTTATGGAGTAAAGACAAATTACTTGACAGTAAAACAAAGCGGCCCGCAAAGCCTCAATGGCTGTGCGGGCCGCTTTTGCAGTTGCTACAAGGATCATGTTAAGTAAAGCTGCTTTACGGGAGAAAAACAGGCTAGTCGTGCCGGCCCCAGAGCGCGGCGAGCTGCTTCTGCCCGGCGGTGGTCATCCGCTTGGAGATGTTCCCGCGGATGAAATCCTGGTTGTCGATGTAGAGGCCAAACTCTGTACGGTCGTCCTCATCCGCGAGGGTGGACAGGTCATGGCAGCCGTTAAAGAAAAGCAGGTTCACGCGGTAGATTTCATTGAGCACGCCGAAATAGAACTTGTTCTGGCGGCTGTTGGCTTTGGTGGCTTCCAGAACCTGCCGCAGGGCGTTCTGCATCGTCTCGTGCCGTTCCCGCACATAGGCGTCGCAGCCGCGCCGCAGGACCTCCTGCATCTCGGGGGACTGCTGTTCGAAGGGGAGCATCCGGACGGCGCCGTCCTCAAGCGTTTCCGTGGCGGGCTTGCAGCTCAGCCCGGAAAGGGTGTGGTTGGCGGCCTCGGCAAAGGCGATGCCGAACGGATCGCACATCCGCCGGATCTTCTGGTGGGCCTGATTGATGACAATGAAGGCAATGACGATCAAAACCATCATCATCCCATAGGCCAGCAGGTATGTTGAATCCATAAACAGTTCCTCGCTTCTGGCCGCAAAGCGGCCTGATAATCTGTATTTTTTCTAGTATACCGCAGAGGAAAGGGCTCGTCTATATGAAATGTGCACAAAAATGGAAAAAGCCGGGCGCGCGATCCTTGCGCGCCCGGCTTTCATAAGTCCGTTATTTCTTCTTGAGCAGCCCGACAAAGGCGCTGAGCAGGAGGGTGAGCGCGGCGAGATTCGCATGGCGTTCGCCGCCGCGGCCGGTATTGGGGCCCTGCTTGGTGGGGAGCGCGGACAGAGGCACTTCCTCATCCTCAATTGTCAGGAGGCCTTCGGGGACGGTTTCATCCCTGGGCTTGAGGATCGGGGTGGAGGGGGTATCGGGGCGGTCGCTGCCGCTGCTTCCGCCGCCGCCGGGATTGCTGCTTCCGCCGGTCTTCACATAGTGGAAGGTGACGGTATAGACGTTGCTCGGGTCGTACTGGAAGATGTTGCCGCTGATTTCCACGTCGTTTGCGGATACGGTAATCGCATTGTCCGACAGAAGCGCTGGGAACGCCGCGGAGCGGAGCGCCGCGTCCTTCTCGATCAGCTCGCTGCCGAGCTTGTGCTTGAGCTCGGAACGCGCGTCGCGGCAGGACTGGATATTCGATTCGAGCGATTCGATCTGCTCCTCAAGGGTCGGTTTTTCGTTGCCCTTGCTGTCGCTGTCCCGATCCCCGGAACCCTGCTGATCATCGGAACCCTGCTGATCATCGGAACCCTGCTGATCATC
>NZ_JANFZX010000059.1:0-16793 GCF_024461615.1 Anaerotruncus sp. DFI.9.16 | reverse complement strand
CCCCATTTCTTGTCCGTACAAGAAATGGGGCCGCCCGCCGGGGCGGGACCCGGCAGCTCCGCCGCTCCCCGAGTGGACAATCTAAGGCCGCTGTCGGTCGACTACCGACAAGCGTCGCTCAATGAGCGGACAATCTAAAACCGCCGTCGGTCGACCACCGACAACCTCCGCCGCTCGATGAGCGGCAAAAACAAAAAGGAAGTGCTGCAATGGAAAACTGGCTCGCGCGCACCGCGCTGCTGATCGGGGAGGAGAACACCGCGCGCCTGGCGGGCGCGCGGGGAGCAGTGCTCGGGCTCGGGGGCGTCGGCTCGGCGGCGGCGGAGGCGCTCTGCCGCGCGGGGGTCGGACACCTGCTGCTCGTCGACCACGACACGGTGGACGAGACGAACCTCAACCGTCAGCTCGTGGCGACCCGCGACGCGGTCGGAATGCGCAAGGCGGACGCCGAGCTGCGCCGACTGGGTTCAATCCGCCCCGCGGGGGATTTTACCGCCGCGTACGAATTCTACCTGCCGGACAACAGCGGCTTTCTCTTTGACTGGAGACCCGATTTCGTGCTCGACTGCATCGACACGGTGACCGCCAAGCTGCATCTCGCGGAGGCCTGCGCCCGGCGCGGGGTCCCGCTCTACATGTGCCTGGGCACAGGCAACCGGCTCGACCCCGGCGCGCTGCGCATCGGCGACATCGCGGACACGGCCGGCTGCGGCTGCGGGCTCGCGCGGGTGATGCGCCGGGAGCTGAAACGGCGCGGCGTGGCCCGCCAGACGGTGCTCTATTCGGTCGAGGAGCCCGCCAAAGCCGTCTGCCCCGGGGAGCACGGAAGGCACGCGCCGGGAAGCATCGCGTTCGTGCCGCCCGCAGCCGGGTTCCTGCTCGCCTCCCGGGCGGTCCGCGACCTGCTGGGGCTTTAGAGGAAACAAAAAACGGGTGTCTTCCAAAACTCTGGAAGGCGCCCGTTCTTTACATGTAAAAACCCCGCCGTATCGATGTCCTGCCAGCTGTAAACCCCCGTCGTTAGACAAGAGTGGGTACGCCCGATCGCGTGTTTCCAGCTCCCTTCGTCCCATCGTGAGATGGGGAGGTCTGCACTCCGCACGCGGAAAGGAACTCCCAAAGTACAGTTGTTGGAGTATAAAGGGCAGAACTGTCGGGTACGGCAGGGAGTTACGGCATTAGTTTTCCCCGTCCTCGCCGCCGGTAAACTCGAAGCTGTCGGACAGGCGCTCCATAAAGATCGCCGCGACCTGATCGAACTCGGCCTCGTCCTCGATCGCCTCAAGGAACTCCTCCTCGCCCTCCATGACCGATTTGAGGATCACCAGCTCGCCGTCGTCCTCGCAGTCGCAGTCCTCTTCGCCGCAGTCCGCGACCAGCGCCACATAGTGCTGCTCGCCGAGCTCGAGGGTGTCGACGATCTCGAATTCATGCTCGTGGCCCTCGTCGTCAACCAGCGTGATCAGATCGGCGCCGAACTCTTCGTTAGCCATAGAAACCGTTCTCCTTTTCCGGGGGTGGATTCCCCCTCAAAAATCGGGCGGAAGGCCCGGTTGTCATCCCTGTTTGATAACATGATAATCCATTGGGAAGCAAATGTCAAATGGTTTTCATTGTGTACAAGTTGTATATATTTTCTTTTCAATCTTGAAAAAATCATATTGACATTTCCCAACAAATTGCTTATAATGTAGATACAGAAGAGAGGAACATGATACCAATATCCATAGAAAGGCGGTGGTTCCGATGTACGATGAAGCACACAGTTTCTCATTTGCATTGAGGGACTGTTCGCCCAAGGGCAGGCTTTCCTAGGAGCAGTTTTCAGGACAGCTGCAATCACAGTTTCTGTCGATTTTCAAAGATGATCCGGAGTAAAATCTGTAAATCTGAAAACAACTTGAATTTGGTGCTTGTGAGAGATCCCTTCAGGGAATCCCGAAAGGAAGATGCTCAATCGTAAGAGGCGAGTTTATTCCGCGCAAGACGAATAATCTGTGATTCCAGGTCCCAATCGTAAAACGGGTTTACCGCACGCATCCTATCAAAGCAACCGCACCAGGCAAAATCCCACCGGCGCCGCCGGGGTCGAGTGAAGGGCTTCGGAAACGCCGGCAATGTGAATGATTCGACCTACAATCAAATAACGTTCAGTCCAGGGAACCCAGGCATTGTTGCAGGCATCCTTTACGGTTGAGCAGCAAAGGGTCATATTCCAGAACTGAGCATGGATTCTACGTCATCGAACTGCATAAGGGCAATCAAAACCGGATCGTAAAGAAGGTCCAAAAGCTGTGATCGTAACCGCAGCGAATGTTTTCGAGTGTTACTTGCATATAGATGTACGAGGTTCCAACAGAGCGGCAGGCCACGGCCCGCCACGGCCGAAAGAGGCTGTGGGAAGGGATCGCGGCAGGACGCATGTCAAAAAAATCAAGCGGCGCCGGTAATCATCGGCGCCGCTTTTGCATGCCCCGCGGCCTTGCCCGCTATTCATTGCCAAAACGTAAACTTACTATGAATATCCTGCAGGGAGATTGATTTTGGCGGATTATGTGGTAAAATATGAAGAGCAATCCATGTCCTTCGGAAGATCTGTATAAAACCATGGAGGTAACATCATTATGAAAAAAATCGCCCTGCTGCTCTGCGTGGTTCTGATGCTTTCCACGCTGATGGTTGGCTGCAAAAAATCGGAGGAGCCCTCCCCCGAGTCCGGCGCCCCGTCCGGGGAGACCAGCGGACCGGAAAGCATGCCGGAAACCGCTGCCGAGATCTACGCCCACAACATGGAGATCGATGAATCCGCCATCGACCTGGTCCAGTTCAACACGCCGGAGGCCGGTTCCCCCATCGCGACCATCAAAACGTCCCTCGGCGACATCAAGATGGTGCTCTTCCCCAAGGAGGCCCCCAAGGCTGTTGAGAACTTCCAGGCCCTCGTGGAAAAGGGCTATTACAACGGACTGAAAGTCTACAGCGCCGTGCCGAGCGTCCACGTCGCGACCGGCGATCCCGACAACAACGGCAGCGGCGGCGAAAGCGCCTCGGGCGAGCCGTTTGAGGACGAGTACAGCCTCAACCTCTGGCACTTCAACGGCGCCGTCGCCATGGATAACGGCGGCACCCCCGGCCAGAACGGCAGCCGCTTCTTCATCGTCCAGAACTCCCGCATCACCGATGAGCTCGGCGACAAGATGTTCGACGGCGGCTTCCCCGAGAAGGTCATCCAGAAGTACCTCGAAGTCGGCGGCGTGCCCAATTACGACGCGCGCGACACCGTCTTCGGCCAGGTCATCGAGGGCATGGACGTCGTTGAGAAGATCGCGGCCGTCCCCACCGACGCGGACCACAAGCCCGTCGAGGACGTCGTGATCACCTCCGTCGAGCTCGGCACCCTCTGATCGCAGACAGAAACTGAGCGCGGGACGCCAACGCGTCCCGCGTTTTTATGTAAAGGAGACGCTTCTCATGAACCATGTCAAACGCATCGCGGCGCTCGCGCTCGCGCTGGCGCTCGTCCTTTCCCTCGCCGCCTGCGGCGGCTCCAAGACCCGGAAGGTCACCGATTTCCTCACGGAAAAGATGCCCGGCGAGTACGCCGAGGCCACCAAGGCGACCACCGTCACCGACGCGTCCGACGGCTCCTTCAACGTCGAGCTGACGATCGACCTGCCCTCCGGCGGCGCGTCCGACGAGGACATGTTCGATACGATCGCCTTTGAGGCCAGCTACCTCATCGACGAGGTCTTTGCCGAGCCCCCCTACCCGCTCAACTTCAAAATTCACTTCCTCAAGGACGGCGCGGACTTCGGCGACATCGAGCGGGCGCACGACAACCCCGTCTTCTACCGCACCTACCAGGGGACGACCGATACCTTCCAGTTCCAGATGTGAGGCCGGGGGCCGCCGCTCGGGGAGCGGCGGAGCTTGCCGGCAAGCCCCCGGTACCGTATCGGAAGTGCATCCGGAGAGGTACGCGCTCCCGCGTAAGCCGCAATAAAAAGAGACCGCCGGCGGCGGTCTCTTTTTTGTCTGCGCGGGAAAGGCGCCTGATGCATCTTGGCTCCGGCTACCCCACGATCTTGTAGCCGTTGGTGAGGTCGCCGAGGTCGACGCAGTATTTGCGGTAGTCTTCGGGGTGCACGAGCACCCGGACGGTGCGGCGGCCCTCCAGCAGGGAGGCGGGGTTGAACCACAGGCCCTCGCTGCGGAAGTTGTAGATTGTTCGGGTGGCGGAGTCGGTATAGTGGCAGTGCACCACATAGGGGTGCCTGCCGTTCATCGCCACCGAGGTCTGAAGCCCGCAGCCATCGTAATCCGCGTTGAGCGCGCGGCCGTTTTCGAGCAGCCAGCGGCGCAGGCGCGCCTTGCGCGCGAGCACCGCGAGACCGATGATGCCCACGAGCAGGAAGGTCAGCCCCACCAGCCCGAAGGCCAGCAGGAAAATGATCCCGTCCGGCGCGGTGAAGCCGACGCCCAGGCCGATCGCGAGGAACACCGCGCCGAACGCCGTGAAAAAGCCGAAGAACGCCTTCAGGAAGCTCGCCGGATTCCGGAACATACGGGTCCCTCCTTAGTTCTGCGCGCGGTAGTAGTTGATGAGGCAGCCCGCGAGGATGATGTCCCGCTCGTCGTCGGTCAAATCGCCGAGCGTGAGGGTGAAGGGCTTCGTCCCCTCCTTGGTGAAGGCGTAGGCGGTGATCTCCGCCTGCTTCTCCGCGACCGCGCGGCGGATGTTGGGGATGAAGACCGCATCATATTTCGCGAAGGGCGGCTCGCCGGAAACCACGAAGGGCAGCATGCCCCAGTTGATGAGGTTGGAGCGGTAGCGCTTGGTGGCGTACTCCCGGGCGATGTTGGCCCAGCCGCCCAGCACCTTCTGGCAGGAGGCGGCCTGCTCGCGCGCCGAACCGTCTCCCGGCTTGACCGCGTAGACAAGGGAGCCGCAGCCGATCGTCCCGCCGTCGACCTCCTGGAAGCCGTCGATCGCGCGGATCCTGTGGATCGGACAGTCGGGCGACCGGTCGTCGAAGGCGGTGCCCTTCTCGCGGCGGAGCGTCTCCCACTTCTGGGAGTTCTTCGCGGCCCCGACGTACGCCGGGTCCTTGCGGGAGAGGGTGAATTCCGCCAGCTTGAGCGGGTTGGAGCGGTAGGAGGAGGTCTCGCCCGACGGAATCAGCTCGTCGGTGGTGGTGACCGGGTCGGTGATGAAGGCGTCCACGTCGAGCAGCAGGTGCTCGGTCAGCGGGGACATTTCCGGCCAGTCGGCGATGTTCGGGCCGAACTTGAGGGGCAGCTCGGGCTGCGCGCGGCCCACGCCGTCATAGACGCGGTTGTCGTAGACCTCGCCGTGGAAGACGTACTTGGGCTTGGTGAAGTCGATATCGAGGTCGGTGGCCGGGGTGAGGACGCCGTGGTTGAGCGCAGTGGCCGCGATCGAGCGCGCGTCCATCAGCGCGACCGACGCGATCTGGCCGTTCCCCGGCTTGGAGCCCTCGCGGTTGGGGAAGTTGCGGGTGCTGTGGCGGATCGAGAGGCCGCCGTTGGCGGGCACGTCACCCGCGCCGAAGCAGGGGCCGCAGAAGGCGGTGCGCACCGTGGCGCCCGTCTGCATGAGCTTTGCGATCGCGCCGTTCTCCACGAGGCTGATGAAGACCGGCTGGCTCGACGGGTAGACCGACAGCGAAAACTCGTCGGCGCCGATCGAATGGCCCGCCAGGATATCCGCAGCGTCGCAGATGTTGTCGTAGGTGCCGCCCGCGCAACCGGCGATGACCCCCTGGTCGACGAGCAGACGGCCGTCCTTCACCTTGTCGCGCAGGGTGAAATGAATGGCGGGGTTGTCGATCGACTTGGCGCCCTCCCGTTCCACCTCGGCGAGGATGTCCATGAGGTTGGCGTTCAATTCGTCGATCTCATAGGCGTTGGAGGGGTGGAAGGGCATCGCGATCATCGGCTTGACGGTCGAGAGGTCGACGTAGACGACCCCGTCGTAATAGGCCGCGTCGCCCGGGGCGAGCCGTTTATACGCCTCTTTGCGGCCGTGGATTTCAAAGTAGTCCTCCACCTGTCCGTCGGTCGCCCACACGGAGGAGAGGCAGGTCGTCTCGGTGGTCATGACGTCAATGCCGTTGCGGTATTCGACGTTCAGGTTGGCGATGCCGTCGCCGATGAACTCCATGACCTTGTTCTTCACATAGCCCTTCTTGAACACCGCGCCGATGATCGCCAGCGCGACGTCCTGCGGGCCGACCCCTCTGTGGGGCCTGCCGGTCAGGTAGACGGCGACCACCTGCGGGCGTTTGATGTCATAGGTGCGGCAGAGCAGCTGCTTGACGAGCTCGGGGCCGCCCTCGCCGATCGCCATCGTGCCGAGCGCGCCGTAGCGCGTGTGGCTGTCCGAGCCGAGGATCATCTTTCCGCAGCCGCTCATCATCTCGCGCATGTACTGGTGGATGACCGCCTGGTGGGCCGGGACGTAGATGCCGCCGTACTTCTTGGCGGCGGAGAGCCCGAACATGTGGTCGTCCTCGTTGATCGTGCCGCCCACCGCGCAGAGGGAATTGTGGCAGTTGGTGAGCACGTAGGGCAGCGGGAACCTCTCGAGCCCCGACGCGCGCGCCGTCTGGACAATGCCCACGTAGGTGATGTCGTGGGAGGCCATCGCGTCGAATTTGATCCTCAGATCATCCATATTGCCGCTCGTGTTGTGCGCCTCAAGGATCGAATACGCGATCGTCCGCTTGCGCGCCTCCTCCTTCGGGACGGCCCTGCCCATCGCCGCCAGCGCTTCGGCGGCATGTCCGTCGTCGGGGATCAGCTTGCCGTCCGCATAATATGCCCCGGTTTCGTAAAGTTTTATCATGAAATTACCTCCTGTATATTTTCTCAATCAACCGCGCGCGTCATCGGCGGCGGAACAGGTTCTGTCCCTCATTTTAACACATCAAAGCCGCCCGCGCAATGAATAAGCGGTGTACAATCCTGCCAATCCTACTGGGTAGACAGGGGGGATTTCCTTTGCGGGAAGAAAACAAATGGCGCTCCTTTTTGCTGGCGTTCACGCTGACGCTCATGCTGCTCGCCTTCATCATGGTGCTGACGGTCATGGCGGTGCAGCCGTCGATGCCCCGCCAGAACAGCCGCGACGACCCGCCCGAGATCTCCTACCGGCCGGTGGCCGGCGACGCGCTGACCATGGTGGTCGTCGGCAGGGCGCAGGACGGGAGCGCCGGCGATTTCCTCCTCATCCGCTTCAATCCCCAGTACGGGCAGGTGCCCCTCGCGATGCTTCCCCCCGAGACGCTCGTGACCCTCGGCGGCGAACGCCTCACCCTCTCGGAGGCGTGGGAGCGCGGGGGCGGCGTCTCCGTCCGCGAGGCGCTCTCCGAGCGTCTGGGCATCACCGTCGACCGGTACGCCGCCCTCTCGCGCGACATCTTCATCCGCATCGCGCAGAAGACGGGCACCGTCGTCTTCACCCTCCCCTACGCGATCTCCTATGAACGGGACGGCTACTCGATCAACATCCCCGCCGGGGAACGCCGCCTCGACGCGCAGGACGTGGCCGACGTCTTTTCCTGCCCCGTCTTCGAGGGCGGCGCGCTCGGCAAAAGCGAGCTGCTCGGGGACCTCGCGGCCGCCATCGTCAACCAGAACCTCGACGCGGCCGGCGAAAAGCTCTCCTCCGGGCTCTTCAAGCTCGCGGTCAACCTCGTGGACACCGACGTCTCCGCCGCCGACTACGAATTGCGCCGCGACGCCGCCGATTTCATCTCCCGGCTCGACACCGACGTTTCGGGCAGCCTCGCGCCCGCGGGCACGCTGCTCGAGGGGGGCGAGCTCGAGCTTTCCGAGGATTATGTCTCGCTCATCCGCAGGTATTTCGGCGCGGCGGCATAGGCGGGGCGGGCGGGAAACCGGGAGGTGGCAAACCGCCTCCCGGGCGCGGGGAGACCGCTCCCGCGCCGCCGTCCGGCGGGTCCGGACGGCGTTTCCCGCCCCCGCGTTCCCCGCGCGCCGGGATGGCAAAATTTTGGCGAAAACGGGTTGACAAGCCGCAGGCGTTATGATAGAATAAAGTTCGTCGCTATGGAGGATGTTACATCTGCTGGTGTAGCTCAGTTGGTAGAGCAGCTGATTTGTAATCAGCAGGTCGGGGGTTCAAGTCCGTCCACCAGCTCCACCGCTTTTCCACAGCGCGCAACTGAATATGGAGGAGTTCCCGAGTGGCCAAAGGGGGCAGACTGTAAATCTGTTGTCAGTGACTTCGGTGGTTCGAATCCACCCTCCTCCACCAAAGCAGAGCCAGACGAACCGAGAGGTCGCCTGGCTCTGCTCCTATCTCTGCAATCTATATGGTCGGCGGAGTCTTCGTTTTGGTCTGTCCGCTCGACGCGGAAGAATAAAAAAGAGGCTACTGCACAGGATTGTTCCTGCGCGGTAGCCTCTTTGTGTTTTTTCATAGCCATAACGGATTTCGTTATAATCTACCAAAATCCAGCGAGATTCTAAAATCGTTGTTAGAATCTACCGTAAAGGAGCATGGCTATGATTAGGATTTTACTGTCCACCCGGCTTGGCGAGCGGAGGTGGTCACAAGCTGACCTTGCAAGGGCAACAGGCATTCGACCTTCGACGATCAATGACCTGTACCATGAGATCGCAGAAAGGGTAAACCTGGAGCATCTGGATCTTATTTGTGAGGCGCTGGGGTGTGAGCTGTCAGACCTGATGATCCGAGAGGAAAACAAGGAGACCAGAGTCAAGACGCGCACCGGCGCGGATATACATAGCAAGCGTTAAGCCTGCTCCGAGGCCTCGGGCGTTCATTCGCCCGGGGCCTTTTCTTATATCTCCTCGCCGTCCTGTGTGACAAAACGGATTTCGACTGTGCAGCCGAGCGCAGCCGCCAACTCCGTGATGTCTTTTTCAGTAAAGTTCCCGCGCGTCATTTTGTTGGACAGGTTTTGCCGCGTCTGCCCTGACGCCTCAGCCAGATCGCCCATCGTTATTTTCTGCCTTTTCATGATCAGGCGAATCTTTTCGGCAACAGAGAGCCCCATACTCTCACCTCCTCACTCGTACTATACACTAAAATGTGTCGCTTGTCAAAAACTTTTTTACGATTTCCACGAAAAAATGTAAAATAACCGTTGACAAGTGACACGAATTAGTGTAATATAGTTCTTGTAAGGGAGAGGAACAAACCTCTCCGGAAAGGAGGACAGACCGATGGACAAAGCAAAAAAAGAAGCCCTGCAAGAGCTTCTGAGGTTGCTGGCTGATAACCCCGATTTAGCCGACCGGATTACAATCACCATCAAACCTAACAGCAAGCCCCAGCAGGGCGAACGCCAAGAGACCTAACCCCGGCGCGAGGGGGAGCGGGAAAGCTCCCCTCCCCCTCAGTATAAAGCACCGAGTGTGAAAATACAAGGAGGAACGCAAAATGATGATGTCCGAGTTTATCGACCGCACCGGCTTCGAGCCGACCGCCAAAGAGTACGCCAAGATCGAAGAAGCCTATTACGACTTCGATGGTGACAAGGACGCCTTTTGTAAGGCTTTCGTCAAGGACGGCGGGGCGCGGAAGCTCTGCAAGGCCAGAGCCGCCGAGATCGACCGCCTGAACAGCCTGCTTCTGGAGAGCGAGCGGCAGTACAAGAAGGATATTACCGACCGCGAAAAGCGGATCGACGAGCTGACCGCCGAGCTGGACCGTGAGCTTGAATGGAAGCCCAGCGATGGTGCCGGCACGAACATGGAGCAGAAGCGTTACGAAGAGCTTGCCAAATACGGCAAGGCGATGACCGACGAGGAGGCCAAGGCGTTTATCGCTGACGAGTGCGGCTTCGATCCCGAGAAGATCCGCATTCTGCACGAGGTCAACACCTACGAGGTCAACAAGCACCGCCGCCTTCGCAAGTCCGGCACCTTCGACCGCGCGCCTGTGTACGAATCCACCGACTGGAACTACGTCCGCTTTGACTGCGCCTGCCTCATGTATGAGCTGGTCAACGGCGAACTCCGGTTCTACTGCTGCTGAGAAAGGAGATGCCCCATGACTATCAAAACTCTGGAATATATCCACGCTCTCTTGATTGAAAAAGAGCAGCAGGCCAACGAGGTCTACAAAAATTCCCGCAAGCTCCAGCACGAATACGAAGAATCCGAAACCGCGTCGAAAGACCTGATTAAGCGCCAGACCGAAGCCGCCGACGGATATATGCACGAACACATCGCCGCCGCTAATGCGTTGGAGGACTTTGAGAGCCAGGAGTGGTAAGCACCAATTTCACGCCGCCCGCCCCGGAGGTTACGAGGGCAAAGGAGGATATCATGCACATCATCAGCTTTGCCATTAAGCAGGCCGGACAGACAATCGGCAATACCCCTATCCGAGAGCAGGCAGTTGGGGCGGCCAAAGCCCGCGCCCAGCAGACGCGATTCCCTGTTTCCGTAATTGCCCACTGTGACACTGGCAAGGAGATAGAGGTCATCTTCCACCCTGACGGCACCAGCGAACGGATTAGAAAATAATCGGCGCCGCCTGACCTATCGGGCCTACGGGGAGAAAGGACACGACCATGAACAAAATCCGCCGCAAGAATTTGCAGAGCATCATCGACCAGCTGGAGGAGCTGAAAGGCAGCCTCGAAGACCTCCAGGCTGAGGAGGAAGAGTACCGCGACAATATCCCTGAGAATATGCAGGAGAGCGAACGATACGAAAAGGCAGACGAGGCCTGCGACAACCTTTCCGAAGCCGTGGATAACCTGGAGGAAGTCATCAGCAGCATCGAAGCTGCCATTGAGTAAGAGACGCGAGCATGAGGAAAATTACCGTCTTCGACTTTTGTAGTCAGATCGGCGCGGCCAGTGAGGAAATTCCCGTTGTGGTGAAAGCCGGTATGAGGGAAATCGGCCGCTTCCGTAGCTTATACAAGATCCCGGCGCAAGCGATGCCGGGAGTGCTGGAAGCCAAAATCACCTATGTTACCATGGGGCGCGAAGAAATCATCATCCAGGTCGCATTGAAAGACTACAACACCAAGCTGTAACTGCATGACTGGCTGACCTATCGGCGCGACGGGGAGAAAGAGTATCGCAATGGAAAAGAAAGATTTGACCTTTACATTTGACCCCAATGATTTGGGCAGTATGTGCGAGCTGATGGACAAGTATGGCGATAGCGACACGATGTTCATGGGCGTCAATACCGAATTTGAGGAAACGGAGATTTCCATCTTTCCCGATAAGATCGTCTATGCGACCTATCAGCACAACGGCTGGAAGCGCGAGAATGTTTACTGGCGCGATGGTACTCGCGAAGAAACATTTAAAGGCCGCTGGAAGTCCAGAAATTAACATGAGGAGGTACACCATGGAGAACAGGTTTTGGACGGTCACCTATCGCAATCGTGACAACGACCAGCGGATCACCGCCGCCGTATTCGCGGCAGATCAGCGGCAGGCGCAGGAAAAGGCTCAAGACGATGGCCGGATCGACGACCGCGAGGTGTGGGAAATCGAGAGCGTCGAGCCACACGAGGAAACGCTGGCGCGGATTCTCGTTGCTGAATTCAGCAAGAAGCAGCAGGGCGGGCATTTTGCCTGCCCCCGCTGCGGGAAGATGACGATGGACGCGGAGAGCGTCACGCGCAACGCTCTAAGCCGAAGGGCCACGGTCTATATCTGTGATGCCTGCGGAATGCAGGAGGCCTTGGAGGACATGATGGACAGCATAACTCCGCTGACCGCATGGGCTCTCGTCGCCGCACCAGAAAACTGGCGCATGGAGGAAGGAGGCAGTGAGTGTGAAGCGTGACGACGAGCTGATGTTCTACACAGAGTGCTGGCGGGAACTGCGAAGCTTTCTATCAGAGGTCGTGCGGGATAACACAGGCGAATATCCTTTCGCGCAGGATGTCTTGAATCTGATGCGCAGTATCGAACGGAAATACGAGGGGTGCTGATATGAGTAAATCTTGGACGCCCGAGGAGCTGGCTGCTGCCAGTGCCGCGATGAAAGCGGAGGGTCACATGAGCTACGAGGAGTTCTGTGCCGCGCCAGTGTTACGGCTGGAACACAGAGGCCGCGACAGCTGGGATCGCCCCGTCTACGAGTGCGACGGTCAGCTCTATGTCGATGTCGACCCGCGCCGGAGCAGACCGGCAGACATCTGCACGAAGCAGGGCAACGCCTTTGACGGCGAGCCCTGCGACCCTGTGCCGGAGGGAACGATCATTGAGTTCGTTCCGGAGCGGGACACATGGGATTTTTGAAAGGAAAGCGCAGCGGCCACGCGCAAGCACCTCTCTCGCCGCCGTAGGCGAGTTGCAACACCACCTTTGTGGCGTGGGAGGGTAGACGCCCACCCAAATGCGAAAAACGCTCCTACGCCCCCGTAAACGCGAAAGCGCCGGAAAACAGAAAAAGCCCCCTCGACAGGACGGTGAAATCCTGCGAGGGGGCTTTCGTTGTGTGGGCGGTATTCAGATGGCGGGGCTGTCAATGCTGCCATTGTCCTCCGTGTCGGTCCGGAAGTTGTTTGCCTTGGCTGCCTCAAAGGTGATCCCGCCGCGCTTGTGGTCGGACTTCGCAAGCGAGAGGTAGCCGTTTGCTCCGGCGATGATGATTGCCTCGCCAACGCCGGTGGCGGCAGTAAGCCATGCAGCTGCGGCGGTATAGCCGCTTTTGATACACAGATACATGAGGAACAGGCATTCTTGAACGATCAGCAGACCGGCCAGCATCGCCAGCAAGCACACGACCTTGCTCCATTCGACCTTGCGCTTCTTCGCGGCTCTGCGCTTGCGCCTTGCCATCAGCTCAGCCCAAACTTCTGGGCGAAGCGGTAGAGGACGGTTGCGAATTGCTCGCGGGTCAGGAAGTCCTGCCACATGAAATTCGCCTCGCCGTTGGGGAGCTTGCTGCCGCCGACCAGCAGGCCGGTTTCCTCAACGAACTTTCGGCCGTCCGCGCTGAAATTGCCGCAGTCATTGTCCTGCAATTCCGCGCGGTAGGCGTTCATGGCGACCTTGAACATTTCGTTGAATTTGTCCTGAGTGATCTCTGCCATTTCTTCTTCCTCCTTTACGAGCGACCAGTCCGGAGTACCGTAGCCGCCGATTTGCGCATAGTTGATCGAATAGCTTTTGTTGCGCACCATGCCGCCGTTCGGAACGACGCCGGGGGCGCTGGAGGTATTCCCTTCGATGGTATATACCCTGCCGCCGGACACCTTCTCGACGAGGCCGGTGTGATACATGGATTTTCCCCCGTCTTTGGTGAAGAAAATCTGATCCCCCGGCTGGGGGTTGCTCTTGTGGAAACGGCCGACCGCACGATAATAGCCTGCCGACTGAGTGCAGCCGGCGCCGTACCCGCCCATCGGCTGATTCGTCATCTTCATGGCGACGCCAAGACCGAAGGTCGTGATATAGCACCAATCAACGAACATATCGCACCAGGCGTAGCCGTTTTTCGGGAAGTTGTAGACGCCGAGGCCGTCGAGAAATGCGGCATACTTCGTCCAGTTCCCGCTACCGGCGTTGGCAGTCTTGTCTTCCAGCTGGGAGTTGGTGGCCTTTTCGATGTAGCCGATCTCGGCTCTGGCCGTGGCGATCACTCGCTCAATAGCGGTCATGGGTCATTCCTCCTTCGGGGCGTCGGGGGCTTCATCAGTCTTTTCCTCCGGCAGCGCGGCCGGTGTCTGATCTGTGCCGGGCGTTGCGGTCAGCAGCATATCTTTCAGCTTGCCAATCACATCAACGGCATAGGCCGTGAATGCCGCCAGCATGACCAGCGACACCGCTGTCATCAGATTCACGGTTTGGCCGCTCACCTCCACCACCATCAGATCAGGGTTGAGGTACCCGGCGAAGTAGACCGCAATCAGCGCCAGAGCGATCACGCCGCCCTTGATGCAGCCGTTGCGGAACTTTACCAGATCCCATTCGCAGGCGATAATGGCGTTGATGGAGCCGAGGGCGATATTGGCGGCGATCAGAAGCACCAGTCCGACGGCCAGCCGGATACTTGCCATATCCAGAAAATTCACGGTGACTCCTCCTTATTGCAAAAAGTCGTTGCTGTCCAAGCACCGGCGATATATCGTCTTGATCCGGTCACTGGTCAGCTCTGTTACATTGTTTTCAAACTCCGGGTGATCCTCGCAGTATCGTTCATAGGCAGCGATGTCCCGGAGCGTTTGGTCGAAATGATCTTTGGTGTGGCGCTCGCCGTGGAGGCATTCATCGCCAAAGCGTAGAATGCGCGCCCGGCAGTTGACGGCCTTTTCCTCGGCCATGCCAGACCGAACGCACTGCAGCTCGCTTTCGAGCTTTCCGACCTTCTCCAAGACCTCGCTGTTGATAGCGCGCCCGAAAGCCTTTGCTATTGCAGACCACGGATTGATTTTGATGGGGGCGAGCTGGAGCAGCGTCAGCAGCACAAACAGCGCACTTCCCCCACCAAACAAAATCTCCTTGAGCGTCATCTCTCAATCCTCCTCTGCGCGTGATAAGAAGGGCAGCCCCCGCAAAGGAGCTGCCCTCCGTATCAATGCCGTGGTCAGACGGTGACTTCGAGATCTGCCAGGATCTCCTCGACCTGCTTCCGAATCAGGCTCGGAACCTGGTCGATGGTCTTCTTGCCCTTGACAATCAGGGTCGCGTAGACAACTGCCATAACTGCTACCTCCTTTCCCATCAGAATGTATAAAAGAAGGAGCCGAAGGCTTTTCATAAGCCCTCAGCTCCATTCTTGCTATTTTCGAGGATTTCCCGGACGCCTGCTCGCAGCTGGTCGGGAACTTCCTCAATCGTCTTTTTTCCTTTGCGGATCAGGTCTGCGTAGACCTTCACCATGTAATTGCTCGCCATCAGTTACGCGCCTCCTGTTGTAGATGTCACGGCGACGATCTGTTCGTAGACATCGCATAGCGCCATCTGCGTATCGGTGACCTGCCCCTCAAGGCTCGTCACCTTTTCCGTCAATGCCGCCTTGTCAGTCTCCAGGTCGGCTACCTGCTGCTGCAGGGAGGGGATCGTCTTACCCTCCGCCTCGTGCAGCTTGGCTTGCGCCAGATAACCGGCATAGTTGCCGAGGATGTCTTCACTCAGGCCGTCGTACATATTCAGCTCCAGGTGATATTCGTCGTACACCCACCCGCTGATGGTCAGCTCGTCCCGCTTTTCCTCAAACGGCTCGGCGTTCTCATAGAAGCGTACCAGGGCTACCCCCGGCTTATTAGGCTGCTCCTCCAGCGAGAAAGCGTTGCTGGGCGCGTTGTCGCCTCTTACTCTCATTTCGCACGACCTCCTTCAGATGTTTTACTCCAATCAGGTCAATGTACTTCACCCGAATTGTATGACTATTGCAGTGCTTCAGTTGCCCGGCGCGGCTCAGCAGCCCGGAGGCCTGGGCGAACATGATAGGCTTTCCGGCGTCAAGCCGCTTTTTGACGCGGCGGCATTGCCGGGTGAAGCGCAGGAAATTCCGCTTGCGCAGAATGACATGAGTGCGGGAAAAGCGGTAGCCGACCGCGCTCACCATGCGCTTTGCCGTGGGATAGATCTGCCAGTTCGCTTTCATGGACAGGCCGAGCCGCTGCTGCATGAACGCGGCGATCAGCTTCCGCGCCTTGTGCAGCTGCTTCTTATTCGGCCCGAGCAGGGTGATGTTGTCCATGTAGCGGGTCATATACTTCACGCCCGGCAGCGTCATGATGTACTGGTCCAGAGGCTCCAGGTAGAAGTTTGCCAGCCATTGGCAGATGTAATACCCGATAGCCAGCCCGCCGCTGCAGGATTCGATGATGGAATAGACCGTCCGCAGAAAGCGCTTGTCCTTGATCTTCCGCGCAAGAGCCCAGATCAGGCGCTTGCCGGAGATGCTGGGGTAATACTGCGCGACGTCAAGCTCCGCGGCGTACTTCGTTCCCTTCGGGTCGTTGCGAAGCGCGCCGCGGATCATCTTGTGGATTCGCTTTCCACCACGTCCGGGGATCGACGCGCAGGACCACGGGTGCATCCCGCGCATAAGCACCGGCTTCATAGCCGTCACAAGCATCCATTGGATCACGCCGTCCGGCCAGAATGGGACCATCTTGATCTTACGGTGTTTCTCGCTGCTCTCATCATAGATCTCGCGGATCTTCGGCTCGGACGGTACAAAGCTCTCGGTTGCGACCAGCTCATAGGTCTTTTCGACATACCCGTCCAGGTCCGCCAACACAGGGGCGATGTCTTTACGACTCCGGCGCCCCTTTGCCGCCTCCTGAATGACAGCGCGAATGAAGTCCCGGTCAACCATCTTGTCGTAGAGATAGCCGACTCGTTTCGGCATAGGATTTTCCCTCCGTCCTTGTTTGCCTGCGAGGTTATTCGAGCCGAAGCCTACTAAACCCCGTCCTATGCGGCAATATTTTCACCAAGCGGTGAGGGAAAGCCTGCGCCAGTCAAAAGAAAAACAAGTAGTCGCGCGCCGACGTTCGAGTTCGTGTTCGACGAGGTGTTGTTCGCGTTGAAGTAGAAAAGGCCGGCATTGCCGCCATTGTTCCAGTTGCCACCCACAAAGAGGACACGCCAGCCAGAGTTGTAGTTGGCGTAGAAATCAAGCCCTCGGCGCATGGCGCAGACAGTCCCGGAGATAATTATACCTCCGGCCTGCCACGCATACGGAAAAACGGGAGAAAATAACAGAATACGTTATTTTCAAAAATCGTGTCGAGGGGGGGGGGGGGGGGGGGGGGGGGGGGGGGGGGGGGGGGGGGGGGGGGGGGG